>JAGXNP010000051.1 GCA_019894885.1 Promethearchaeota archaeon
CTCAAGGTTCAAATCACCAACAAGACTAATAAATTTCTCAAGATCATATCGATATGCTTTTATAGTTGATGGTGCACATCCTTCTTCTACTTCCTTCGAAATTAAAAAATCGTCGATGAAATCCGAAACCTTGTATTTTACCATAATAAAAAAATAACATCGTGATATTACATAATACGATGTAATACTTAGATAACATTTAGAATAAATTGTAAATATTAAATAATTAGATTTTCTCAGTCCTTCTTTTTTTGGCGAAGGTATTTATTAGCGTTTATTCCAGCTCGTGCCCCCTCTGAAGCAGCAAAAACGACTTGAAAGAGACCTCCAGTAACATCTCCTGCAGCAAAGACTCCCTGAATATTTGTTTGTTGGTTTTCATCAATGGCAACATTACCATTTTCGTCTAATTCAACTCCTCCTCTTTTAAATATTGAATTAGAGGGGATATGCGATAAAATGAAAAGACAATCCAGTTCATATTCTATGAAATCCTCACTTTCAACAGTATCATTTTTAGTAGACTTGCATACAATTTTATGTATTATCCCGTCAGAATCCGGAAAAGCTTCAATGATTTCTGTATAATCAATGATTTCTATTCCTTTTTCTTTTACTAAAGCAACTTCTTCGGGTAGATCTTCAACCCCCACATTAGTTATAACATATGTGATGCATCCCATTTGGTCAAGAGCTAACGCGTCTTCCAATACTTCCTTATCCGACCCGTAGAGAAAAACTTTTTTTTCTTTATATAATGGACCATCACATAAAGCACAATAGGACACCCCGTAACCTATTAAAGAACTTTCTCCTTTAATCACCTCTTTCCTGTTCCCCGTTCCTGTAGCTATAATAACAACATCGGCTATTATATTGGCAGTTCTCGTAGAAATCATGTTCATTCCCATCCCTAACATTAATGCGATAACATCTCCATTTATTATCTTAACGCTTTCATAGCTTTCGGCGTGGGCTTTAAACTTTTCCAAAAGACTCATTCCAGTCGTCTTTAGTTCTCCTAGCCAATTTTGAATTTCTTGCGTCTTTGCTAGTGCGGAAGGTTCTTTTCCTTCTAAAACAATCGTGTCTCTATTTGCTCTACCGCAATAAACTGCAGCACTTAATCCTGCTGGTCCAGCACCTATAATTAGAACTTCACATTTAAATTCCTGTAATTCCATGAGATAAACCCTTATACCTTTCTCTTAATGATTATGCGATGATTATAATAGTACTAAATGGTTTTTTTAAATTAAATATAATTTTATAAAAATATAAGTTTAATTCAAATTGATTAGAAACAATTAAAGGCAATTATTATATGAAATAATTTGAATATTTATTATTGATTCAAAATTACACTTAATTAAACATTTTAAATTAAAACAACTACATTTTCTACATTCTTAATATTAAATTCAACCTATGGGGGACCATTATAAATGAGCGACTTAGATCATAGAACAGAAATAAAGAAAGAAGAACCAAAATATAATATCGCTAAATCTCACCATTTATCCAAAAGATCTAAATGGTTAAGGGATTATTACTTCAAAGGAGTGGAACGCGAGTGGAACAACGAATACTTGCCTTTCACTACTGGGACAGATTGGGATATAATTTGGTGCGAATCGGATTATTATATCACTCCTGAGATTTACTTTTACATAGGAAATAAAGGCAAAGGAGTTTTTGAGGGATGTTTAAGATCTATAGCTATTCCAGTATCACTGCCTGATGGTTTCTGGGATTTATCTTTACCAGAACGTAAAATAAAATTTTTTGAGACGGTCATGCTTGATTATGTACCTCACGAGATCATATCTGAGAACGATTTAATTGCTGGTGGCAGATTTAGCACTCAATTGAGCGATAGTTTAACAGAAAATGAGACTAAAAAATATTGGAAGGAAAATTTGAGTATTAGGCATAAGTTTTACAAATTTCATAAATCAGGGTTTGGAAATACAGGAGCAACGCCAGGACATCTTATCCCAGATCACGAAACCATAATCAAAAAAGGTTTCAAGTTTATACATGAAAAAATAAAAACTCAATATGAACAATTATCAGAGCGAGAAAAAAAAGGTTCTAAAGGTCAAGAATTAAGAGCAATGTTAGAAGCTTCGGAGATACCAAGAAAATTCGCTCAAAAATATGCTGATGAATGTAGAAGACTTAAGGAAAACGCAACATCGTCTGAAAGAATAGAAGAACTAGAACAAATGGCTAAAAACCTCGAAAGAGTTCCTTGGGAGCCTGCCGAGACATTTTGGCAAGGAATACAAGCGATTTGGATAACTCACATGCTTATTATGGCAGAAGAATCTTACCCTGGCGCTGGTATATCCTTTGGTAGGACTGATCAACACCTCTGGGATTTATATAAAAAAGATGTGATTGATGAAAAAAATATATCAAAAGAATTTGCAAAGGATATCTTAGGTAGCTTCTGGTTTCATTGTAATACCGCGTACGATGCTCAAATCAAAGTAGGAAAACAAGGAATTACTGCAGCATTCGGTCAATTGATGACCCTTAGTGGATGTGGACGTAATGGTGAAGATTTGACTAACGAATTGACTTATACTATTCTGGAAGTCATTGATGAATGGTCTCCTATCTTAGAGCCAAAGCCAAATGTTAGATTACATAGAAATTCTCCTGAGAAACTGTTAAATTTCATAGTAGATATGGTTTCTCGATCGCAAGGAGCCCCATTTCTCATAAATTTCGACGAGAGAAGTATCGCAGGTATGATTGCGGAGGGCATATCTCCAGAAGACGCTTGGGATTATGCTTGCGTTGGTTGCTTAGAAAATACAATGCAAGGAAACGATAGATCTGGTACCGTGAATTGTAATCCAAACCTAACAAAAAGCATTGAATTGACACTTTGGAACGGAAAGAATATGCCCAGTAATGATGTTGCTACAAAGAAGGGCGAGCAAGTTGGCCCGAAAACTGGTAATTCTGAAAATTTTAAAACTTGGGAAGAATTTTGGAATGCGTGGAAAAGCCAAGTAGAATTTCTCATTAAATATACCGTAGAAATATATAATTTAACTGAATCTCTTAGAGCTGAATATTTACCCACTCCATATTTATCGACATTAGTTCAAGGATGTATCGAAAAAGGATTAGACATTAGATGTGGCGGTCCTGAGTTAAGATTTATAACAGTTGAGGGCGTTGGTTTTGCTACTACCGTCGACTCTTTATTGGCGATTAAAAAATTTGTTTACGACGAAAAGAAATACACTATATCTCAAATTAAAGAGGCCTTGATTAACGATTTTGAAGGCGATGAATACGCTGTGATTCAAACATTCTTAAAAAATCGAGCCCCTAAGTATGGAAACGATGTCGATGACGCTGATAAGTTAGCTCAAAAGGTAATGAAAGTGTGGGCTGATGAAACCTGGAAGTACAAAACTCCTACAGATTTTCAATTTCGACCTGGTATGCTTTCATGGAATTATTGGGCTGGAGCTGACGCTAGCTTGACAATAGCTACTCCAGATGGTCGAAAAATGGGAACTTTCCTTTCTAACGCAATTTGTCCTTCAAATGGAGCAGATTTAAAAGGTCCTACAGCTGTAACTAATTCTGTAGGTATCGCTTTAGGGGGAAAAACAGAAGATGGTGAATATATAAATTATTTGCCTAACGGGGCAAGCCATACGATTACATTCAATCCAGCTATTCTTAAGAGTCCAGAACATAAAGAAAAATTTAAATCATATTTAAGAGGATACATTGAGAACGGAGGGACTTGCTTACAAGTAAATATGCTTGATGTTGAAATGTTAAAAGATGCCCAACAACATCCAGAAAACTATACTAATCTCTTAGTTCGAATTACTGGTTATAACGCTTATTTCAATGCTATTGGTAAAGAATTACAGGATGAAATTATAGCGAGAGAATCGCATTCGATGTAAATTCCAAAAAAAAAAATGAGACATAAATTATACATCGAGATTTTCGATAATCGTAGCAACCCCCTGCCCACCTCCGACACAAGCGTTAGCAACGCCAAATCTTGCTTTCTTTTCTTTTAAAATCCTTGCGAGAGTGCCTGTTAACCGAATCATTGTAGAACCTAATGGATGACCTATAGCAGTAGACCCTCCCATTATATTCACTTTTTCTTCTGGGATATTCAATTTATCCATACAATTTAACGCAACGATGCAAAAAGCTTCGTTAATCTCCCAATAATCGATATCATCCACAGTGAGATTCGCCTGCTTTAACGCTTTCTGAGTAGCTGGGACTGGACCTCTTCCCATTACAGTAGGATCTACACCCGCCCAGCCCATTGAAACAATTTTAGCCATAGGCTCAATTTTTCTTTTCTTAGCTTCTTCTGCTTCCATTAAAACTGCTGCTGTAGCACCTGCGTTTAAAGGAGATGAATTACCCGCTGTAATGACTCCTTCTTCTGTACCCTCTCGCTTTATATACCCTTCTTTTCCCCCATTTTTCTCTAAGAAGAAAGGTTGAGCCAATCGTCGCAGTCTAGATACTGCTTCTAAAGTTGATTTTCTAGGATTCATATCTCTATCGATTAACATTTTCTCTTCAACATTACCAGGAGCATGACCTTCAATTCCTATGATTTCGCCTCTAAAATATCCATCTTCTTGACTCTTAATAGCCAAATTATGACTTCTTACACCAAATTTATCTAAATCTTCTTTGGTAAATCTAGGAATTTCTTCTTCATACAATTTTTGGGCTGTTTGTAGCATATTAAATGAAGTTTGTAGATCTAATTCGGGTCTATAAAACTTACTTTCCTTATTTTCTGTTGAATAATTACGATCTATCCCTATCCCGCGAACGCGCGTCATGTGTTCGAACCCTGTGGTCAAAACGCAATTACTATTTCCCGTCATGATTTCCATGATACCCACATGCATTCCAGATCCTGCTGAAGCGCACTGTCTATCGATAAAAAACGACGGAACTTCATAAGGAAATCCTGCTAAGAACAGAGGGCCACGTCCTCCATAAGTCCAATTTTCCAATACTCCCGAAGCAACTCCTATTGATACCTCCTCTATGTCAGATTTCTTTATTCCTTTTTCTGCTAATTTACCATCAAAAAACTTCATCAGTAATTCAGCAAGGAGTTCATCTCCCCTAATCTCGCCAAACACATCGCGTTCAGGTTGGGTAGATCTTGAACGAGAAAAGGCTGTACGAGCATAATCAACTAACCATACTTTTTTCATACTAATCACTTCTATTATTTTGAGCTTAATTGAGTAAATAATTTAAAAATTTATAAGATTTAAAATTTTATTAATTTCATTAGTATTAAAGGAGAGAATTATAAGAATTCCTCCACAAAAACCAAATAAAGTTGAAATAATTATTATGAATAAAGTAAAAAATATTGTTATGCTTGGATTTGGGGATATGGGTAAAGGAATTGCCCAAGTATGCTTAATGGCGGGATATAATGTTGTTGCGGTTGATGTTAATGATGAACTTATCAAAAAAGGATTAGATTATAATAAAACTGGTTTTGAAAAGCTTGAATCTAAAGGGAAATTGCCAAAGGGTGTTTCAGTTGTTGAAATCATGTCAAGGTTAAGTGTTGGTAAAAATTTGATTGAAGCATCTAAAGATGCTGATTTAGTTATAGAAGCTGTGGTTGAAAAATTAAACCTTAAGCAAAAACTTTGTAAAGATGTAATGGAAAATTCACCAGATCATTGTATCTTTGCTTCGAACACATCATCAATGAATATAACTGAAATTGCTAAAGATTGTGTGAAACCGCAAAATGTCATTGGAATGCACTTCTTTAATCCTGCTCCTATGATGCGATTAATAGAAGTAATAAAAGGCGATAAAAGCTCAGATGAAGCAATGGAAATTGGAGTTAAAGTATCAGAATCATTACCTTGTTTAAGAGGAGAGCGTTATGTTGCACGTGTTCTAAAATCTCGTCCTGGATTTATTGTTAACCGAGTGTTATCACCAAGTAGTATTTATTCGAATTATATACTTGATCTTGCTTATGAAAAAGGAATCCCATGGGAACAAGTCGATTCTGATTTGTCCCGTCCTAACGCTCCAATGTCATTACTTACATTAGCTGATTTTACAGGAAGGGATATTGCGTACCATGGCCAGTTATATTATGCTGAGAAACTCTCCCCTGATTATAAACCCGGAAAAGTACTAACTATGCAATATAATGAAAAAAAATTAGGAAAAAAGACAGGTCAAGGATTCTATGATTGGTCTAAAGGTCGACCACAACCTGATCTTTCAAAAAAAGCGGGATTAGTAAACAGTTTAGTGTTTGCAGCCATTAATGCTAATGAAGGTTGTAGAATTTTAGAAGAAGGTGTTGTTGATAGTTGGAAAGTTATAGATGAAGCGGTTTTAGCAGGAATGAACTTTCCAGGACCAATGAAATATGCGATTGAGCACTATGAAGAATTATCTGAACTTTTAGAGGAATATTCTGAGAAGTTGGGAAAGCCTTATTTAAAACCTTGTGAATTATTAAAAACAGGTAAGTTTGTTAAAATGGTTTGAAATTAAATAAAAAAATAATTATTTTTTTTTATTATTCGCCTGTAAATTTAGGGTTTCTTTTTTGTAAGAATGAAGTCACTCCTTCGTTTACATCTTTTGATTGCGAATTAACAGCATAACCCAAATGCTCAAATTGAAGTCCCAAATTTAGCGGAGCTTGAGTTCCATAGTCTATAGCTTTTTTAATGACAAATAAGCTTTTGGTTGCGGCATTTCCTAACCAAGCTGCCTTCTCATGGACAAACTCTTCAAATTTATCATTATCAACCAAAAATGAAACTAAACCCCAACTATACATAACTTCGGCTGGATAATGTTCTCCGAAAAATATCATTGTTTTTGTTCTTATTTTCCCTAAACTTCTAATTAATCTCTGGGTTCCTCCGTTGAAGGGAGCAATTCCTCGTTTTATTTCTGGAAAACCAAATGTTGAACGTTTTGATGCGATGATAATATCACATACTAATACTAGTTCAAATCCACCACCTAAAGCATAACCATCTACAGCAGCAATTAAAGGTTTTGGAAATTCCTCTATAATATTATAGTATTTATGTCTTAAATACATCGCATGGCTCTGATCCATTAAATTTGTTGGATCGATCTCAATGTTCCCTCTAGCTGATAAATCAGCACCTGCAGAAAATGCCGGTTTCTTAATGAATTCTTTAGTACCTCTTAAAACTACGCATCTAACTGACTTGTCTAAAACCATTGAATCGAGAGCATCCGCAATCTCTTTTAAAGTCTTATTTTGTAAAGCATTTAGTCTCTCAGGGCGGTTAATTGATATTACTGTGTAATTTCCTTCTTGTACCTTTTCAATTTTAATATGTTCATATTTTTGTTTTGACACTTTAAATCTCTCTATTATTATTTAATGTAAAATAAGGTTGAGTTCAAAAAAAATTTATTTAAAATAGAGGAGTTTCTTTATCTGCATAATCTCTCTTTTTATAATGGCTACCATATAGATAACCTATTATTATCCCAATTAGTACGAAAATTATTCCGTAATACGCGAATAAGATTAATGTATATTGTAAAAAGAGAAAAAAATCAAATCCATATGCCAATATATAATAAAAAATCCAATCAAAGCAACTTATTAACAATAATGATAAAACTGAACCAGACAATCCAACAATTATACCTGTTTTAATGTGTGATTGTGATTCTTTTCTATATCTAAATGCGAGATGGAGTCCAGTACAGCTTCCTACAACTAAAAATATATCTGCTATAATGAAAATTCCAATAGGTAAAATTAAGAACAAGATGTTTGTTACTAAGGCACATACTAGAACTCCAATCATCATATTATATCTTTGGGCAAATCCAGAATAAGTCTCAGCAACCATGTATTTTTTCACTAAGTTTTTCAAATAGTATTAGTGTTAATTGTCGATTAAATAAAGAGTTTTTTGAATATAATTAAATTTCAAGAAAAACTAAATTACGCAATTGTTAGTATTAATGAGATGATTCAATGGAAACTCAAGAAAATGATACTATTGATAATGGAGAAAAAATAATTAGAACCACAACTGCGTTTGATTGTGGTGGTAGATGTCCGCTCAGAGTTCATGTTAAAGATGGTAAAGTAATCAGAATCGAAGGTGATGATTTTGAGGACAAAAATGAACAACTTAGAGCTTGTTTAAGATGTCGTGCTTTAAGACAATACATATATCATCCAGAACGTTTAAAATTTCCATTAAAAAGAGATGGACCAAAAGGTTCAGGAAAATTTAAACGAATTTCTTGGGATGAAGCACTATCTGAAATTGCAGCAAAACTTAAAGAAGTAAAGGAAAAATACGGAAACTCAAGCATTTTTCTAGCAACAGGTGGAGGATATCAAGCAGCACTGCACGACGGAATGTTTGCCATGATACGATTGCTCACTCAATTCGGTGGATTTTCAACGCATTTTGGTAACATATCTTCTGAAGGTGCGGTATATGCAACTCAAACTCAATACACATCACCATTCGTTGGGCACAGTCGTACAGATTTAAAAAATTCAAAACTCATTATAATGTGGGGCTGGGATCCTGCGAGAATGATCTCGGGTTCAGACACGATTTTTAACCTAATAAAAGCCAAAGAAAAGGGAATAAAAATCATCTGCATAGATCCAAGATATACAGATTCAGCAGTTGTATTGGCAGATCAATGGATACCAATTATCCCTGGAACTGATACTGCGATGATGGTTGCTATGGCTTATGTTATGATTGAAGAAAATCTTCACGATCAAGAATTCTTAGATAAATATTCAATAGGATTCGAGAAATTCGTAGATTATGTAATGGGAGAAGAAGATGGAATACCTAAAACTCCGGAGTGGGCAGAACAGATAACCTCCGTTCCTGCAGAAATAATAAGTAATCTTGCTCGAGAGTATGCTACGACAAAACCTGCTGCTTTTATGGATTGTCAAGGTCCAGCTCGAAGTGCAGTTGGAGAATTGTATAATCGATGTGCCATGACTTTAACTGCTATGACTGGAAATGTAGGGAAACATGGTGGGAGTGCAGCAGGAGGATTAATGGGAATTCCTTATGGTCACATGTTTTTTGCTTCTAGAATTCCTCCTCCTTATAGAAATCCTGTTGAAACGGGCTTGAAATCCGTCCGGGGATCATTAGATTTACAACTTAGATTCCAAGCAAGATGTCACACAAATAAAATGTTTGATGCCATCCTAAAAGGTAAAGGGGGAGGTTATCCTTTTGATGTTAAATTTGCTTGGTTTGTGAATAACAACTTTTTAAACCAGCTTGGGAATACGAATAAAGCTGCTGAAGCACTCAAAAAGCTAGACTATATGGTTTCTGCCGAATTATGGCTCACTCCTACTGCAAGATATGCTGATATTGTTCTGCCTGTTACCAGTGCAGCTGAAAAAAATGATTTTACACGACCTTGGCCTTCTGGTCCATATTTCACCGCTATGAATCAAGCGATAGAGCCTATAGGAGAGTGTAAATCTGATTTAAGAATTGCTGAAGAATTAGCAGACAAGCTCGGGTTAGAAGAGTTCGTTAAATATCCTGATGAGAAAAAAGCTTTAAGATTTTTAATAAAATTACGAGAAGATACTAGAAAAAATATAAGAAACATTAATGAGTTTAGAGAAAAAGGAATCCATAGAATTGAAATTGAAGAACCATATGTTGCTTTCAAGGAACAAATTGATGATATCGAAAACAAACCGTTTAAAACTCCATCTGGCAAGATTGAAATCTTTTCTCAAAGAATCGCAGATTTGAATGATCCTGAAAATCCACCAATTCCAAAATACATGGAGAGATGGGAAGGTCGGTATGATCCTCTAAGTGAGAAATATCCTCTACAGTTGTTATCACCTCATCCAAAAAATCGGGTTCATTCTGAATTGTATTTAGTAGAATGGCTTCGAGAAGTCGATCCCCATGTTGCTTGGATAAACCCCGTTGATGCTGAATATAGGGGAATACGAGATGGAGATGAAATCTTGGTATATAACGATCGAGGAAAATTAACGATTAAAGCGTGGTTAACAGAAAGAATAATTCCGGGTGCAATTAGCATTTTTGAAGGCGCTTGGTACGATCCCGATGAGAATGGAATCGATCGGGGGGGATGCGTTAATACGTTAACAAAAGACGCTTATTCTCCTGGAGGAGCATCAGCCCTCAAATCCTGCCTTGTAGAAATCAAAAAATATAATAGAGGTGCCTAAAATGCAAGTTGGCTTTTATTTCGATCAAACTCGGTGTATAGGCTGTTCTGCTTGTGCTGTTGCTTGCAAGGATTGGCACGACATCCCTGCCGGTCCTGAAAAATGGATGAAAGTTCTTTATAACGAGGAAGGAAAGTTCCCACATATTTTTGTAAGTTATAGAATAAATCCGTGTTTTCATTGTATTGATCCTGTCTGTATTCCCGTTTGCCCAGTAGGAGCAATTGCCAAGAGAGAAGAAGATGGAATTGTTACTGTTGATAGTAACAAATGTATTGGTAATGAAGAGTGCGATTCTAAGTGTTTAAAAGCGTGCCCATATGATGCACCACAGTTTGGAACAGAAATTGGTGCGAAAATGCGGAAATGTAACTATTGTCTTGACCGCCATCTAGAAGGCAAGTTACCTACATGTATTGAATCTTGTAGAACAAGAGCACTTGATGCTGGATCAATAGAAGAGTTAAAACAAAAATATGGTAGTATTAAGGAAACAAATAACTTTATTTACTCTGAAAGAACTAAACCATCAGTAGTCTTTAATCCAAAAGAAAAATAATTATGTTTCCTATTTTTTTTTGTTCTTTTTTTAATCTTGTTTAATAGTCAATATTCCAATTAATAAAATTAAATTAGCTCCAAGACTTTTGTTATTTAATAACCAGCTTAAAATCTATTTAAAATGGCAGAATCTAAAGCCCTGATTTTCCAGATTCAAAAGATGTCAACTGAAGATGGACCCGGTATTAGAACAACGGTTTTTTTTAAACAATGTCCATTAAAATGTATATGGTGCCACAATCCCGAATCCATTCTAAAAAAAAAGCAGTTAGAGTGGTTTAAACATAAATGTATCGGATGTAAAATTTGTATCGAAACATGTCAGCAGGATGCATTGTCTTTTGAAGAGGAGGGAATGCATATCGACCGAGATAAGTGTGATAGTTGTGGCTTGTGCTCAGATGAATGTCCTAGTACCGCTTTACATATGTTTGGAGAATTATGGGATTTAGAGGATTTATATTACGAAATTCAAAAAGATAAAGTCTACTATACACAATCTCATGGCGGAATAACGGTCTCAGGCGGCGAACCAACACTCCAATCAGATTATATCCTAGACTTTTTGAAAAAATGTAAAGAAAATGGGATATCAACGGCTTTAGATACATGTGGATATGCTTCCAAGAAAATTTATGAAAAATTGCTTCCTTATGTTGACTTAGTCCTCCTTGATATTAAAGAAATTAACTCTGAAAAGCATAAAGAATATACTAGCGTTCCAAACGATCTAATTTTAGAAAATGCCATCTGGATTTCGAATTATGTGAAAGAAAATGGTAAGAAACTTTGGATTCGAACACCCATTATTCCTAATTATACTGCAAAAGAGGAAAATGTTAAAGGAATTGGAGAATTTATAGTTAACAAGTTGCATAACATTCCAGAAAGATGGGACTTGCTGTCGTTCAATAACTTATGTACAGCGAAATATGAAAGATTGGACATTGAGTGGTGTCTGAAAGACTTTACTCTAATTTCTACAGATAAAATGGACGAATATTTAGAGATTGGCAAAAAAAGCGGTGTTAGGAATGTTCAATGGTCTGGATTAACTAAAAAAGAAGATAATGAATGTGATAACTAGAATTATTGAGAGATGATAGAAAATGGGAAAGAATAAAAACAAAATTGAATGGTCCTCAGAGATTTCTGAGGATGGTATAGAATTTACTCAACCAGATATAATGCTTAAGTTAGTTTCCACTATAGACGAACGAGGTTGGCCCCATGTAACTCTAATTGCGAGTAATCGGGCAATAAGTAAAGACAAAATAGTATGGGGGGCTTTTACTGAGGGTTTAAGTAAGAAATACATTAAAGAGAGACCGAAGCAAGGAATTTTCTACATGAATACTGAAATCCCTTTTAAGTTCCTTCAGGCTAAAGCAGATTTTAGTCATACTACAAAGGAAGGTGAAGATTTAGAACATTTTAACCAATCACAATTGATGCGCTACTTTACCTATGTAAGAGTTCATACAGCTTACTACAATAACATAGTAGCTGCTACACCTGTAAGAAATTTACCCTTATTTGGTATCGTAAAAGGAATAATTAAGGATATGATTGGGAAAGGCGGAGCGAAAACAAAAATTAACGAAAAGCGTTTAAATGTCCTTGGACACAAATTATTTGCTGCGCCTATCGCGGTTAGGGTAATATCTTATATAGATCCTGCTGATGGTTATCCAACTATGATTCCTTCTATTCAACTTCAAGCTGCTGATTATAATAGATTAGTGTTTCCTCCTTCAATATTGAAAGAAGATTTATATCAAATTCCCGTTGGTTCAAAAGTGGCTGTGTTTGGCATGAATTTTGATTTTTATAATCAAGTTGTAAAAGGAACTTTTACAGGATTTAAAAAATTTAGAGGAATCAAGTTTGGAGTCATCGAGATTGAAGAAATTTATAATAGTGCGCCTCCTGTACCCCGTGTAATTTATCCTAAAGTGAAATCTGTTCCAAAAATTACTAATTTCCACTTATAAGTTAGAGTTTTTTTTTCTTCCCTCAATATTGAAAGTTTTATTACTGATTTTGTTTTTTCTAATTTAAGATTAAATTTTACGATTTAGAACAATTTAGGGGATTGTTATCATGACGAAAGAAAAAATGAATGTTTTATTTATTATAACAGATCAGCAGCGAGCTGACATGATGGGGTGTTCTGGTAATAAAGTAATTAAAACTCCAAATTTGGATAGATTTGCAAGTGAGAGCGTACGATTTTCTAATGCATTCTGCACCTCACCTATGTGTATGCCAAATCGAGCCACAATGTTAACAGGTTACTATCCTAATGTTCATGGTGTGCGTAGTAATGGAATAAATTTGCCTAAGGATATACCCACAATAACTCAAACATTAGTAAATCGAGGATACCATACAGTGCATATAGGAAAAGCTCATTATAGTACTTGGACACCTCGATATAATCCTAGATCAAAATCACCAGAGGATTTTCAAGATTGGAAGATCAAAAATCCAAAGGACAATCATCTTACTCATAAAAATTTCCCGATACCTTATTACGGTTTTGAAGAAGTTGATTTGGTTTTAGGTCATGGTAATGTTTGTATGGCACATTATCTTGAATGGTTAGAAGAAAGAGACCCTGAACTTGCGAAAAAAATTTTAGAGGAATTTAACACCAAAATACCTACTTTAGAAGTTTTTTATGAGAGTTGGGTTCCATTAGAGCTCTATAATACTACTTACATTCAAAATAATACTATTGCATTTCTAGAACGATCCTCTAAAGGAAAATACGGGGAAAAACCATTCTTCTTACATTGTTCATTTCCTGATCCACATCAACCTGTATCGCCACCTGGGAAGTATAGAGACATGTATAAACCGGAGGATATGATTCTTCCTGATAATGTCGATGATATAAAGAATTTATATAAACATCCTTATTTAAAAAAACATTTGGAGCACCCTCCCGCTAGGGACGCATTTATACGCGAAGAAACGGAAGAAAATATAAGAAAATTTATTGCGCTTAGTTATGGCTCAGTTTCCTTAATTGACTATGCTGTTGGCGAAATTTTAGCATCATTAGAAAAATTGGGATTAGCAGATAATACAATGGTGATATTCACTTCAGATCACGGAGATTATATGGGAGACCATGGTTTAATATTGAAGGGGATTTCTCCCTTTAACGGTACTCTACAAATTCCCTTAATTTGGCGTGTTCCGGGTATTACTAAATCAGGAGTTTCTGATGCATTAATTAGCTCAGTCGATATGCCCAAAACAATTCTTGAGTTATTAAATATTAAAGAACGATATAGACCGCCAGGAATGCAAGGATATGATATGTCCCCCGTCTTAAAAGATCCAAAAGCAGAACTACGAGATTCTATTCTCATTATGGAAGACGAAGAAGTAGGTCCACATGGACCCTTATACACAAGAAACATTCATTTGATCACAAAAGATTATAAACTAACCAAATATACCGAATTACCTGGATTTGGAGATCTTTTTGATCGGAATAATGATAAGGCAGAAATAAATAACCTGTGGGAGAAAGATCAGAATTTAAGGCTAGATCTATTAGATAGAATGTTCCACGAATATTCTAATACTCGAAGTAGATTTCCAACAAGAGAATCAGCATATTAAAATCAGAGAAAAAAAGAAAATTTATCTTTATTTAGAAATGAAATGGAAAACTAAAATAACTCAGATTTTTAAAATCGAATACCCTCTTATAATGGGCGCTTTTGGAGGGTGGGGTAAATCTAAGTTTGCTTCTATTTTTTCAAACGCAGGCGGATTAGGAATTATCGCAGCTCTTAACTTTCCAAATCCGGAAGACTTCAGGAAAGATATACAAAAGATGAAACAATTAACTACAAAACCCTTTGGAATTAATCTCTCGTTGCCGCATCATATCTTAAATGATAACGAGGAAGGGAAAAAAACTAAAAAAAGGTATTTAGATTATGTCGATATCGCACTCAATGAAAAATGTAGCATCTTTACAACTTCAGGATATAAAGCCTCTTTCATCGGGAAAAGAGTTCATGAAGCGGGTGGTACATGGTTCCACAAATGCGTTTTAATCAAGCATGCTATTTCAGCAGAAGAAGAAGGTGCAGATGGAGTTACAATAGTTGGGTTAGAAGGAACTGGGTTTAAAAATCCACAAACAAACACTACTCTAGTAAATATAACGCTTGCAAGAAAAATGCTCAAAATTCCGATCATTGCTGCTGGTGGGATTGGTGACGCAAGAGGTTTTTTAAGCGCTCTGGCAATGGGAGCTGATGCGGTCTGTTTAGGTACAGCTTTAATGACTACTAAAGAATGCCCAGTACCAGTAAACATTAAAGAAAAATGGCTTCAATTAGATATTTTCGAGCAAAATTTTCACAATAAAATATACAAATATAATGTAAAGAACTTTATGGCACCTTCAACAGCAATAGGACACCAAAATGAAATAATCTCTATGAAAACCTTAATCGAGGAAATGATTAAAAATGCAGAGAATGTATTGCTTTCTTGGGGATTTGATAATAACGAAATCAATACGCTTTGTCTTTAGTATTGAGGTTAAGTTATAAGTTAGTTAAAACCAATGAAAAACGATAAGAAAAAAGAAAAATCCAAACTTGACGACGACGAATTAGAGACGATTTTCGAGTCAACTTGGAAGAATTGGGAATCTCGTAGAAAATGTGAGCAGACTCATATACCAGAGTATATTAAAAGAAAAAATAAAAAGAATCACATTAAATAACGGTATTCTTTAAATCTTTTTGAAATTTTGCTGTTCTTTCGCCAGTTTTTTTCTATTTTTACAAAATTCAAAATATTTATAGGAATTAGGCTAATAGATCAAATATCAAATATTAAGTTTTTTAAAAAAACTACAAAAACTAAAAAAGAGTGAAAAAAATGGACGTACCAATAATTTTAATTGTTGCACTAATCGCAGGGATAATTTCAATCGTTTTGGCTGTATACTTTAGATTTTTAGTTTTAAAAGAAGATCCTGGCAACGAAAGAATGCAAGAAGTCGCTGGATATATCGAAGAAGGGGCTAAAACATACATAAAAGTCCAATATAAAGTTCTTGGAATCTTTGTAGGGGTACTTTTTATCGTAATGTTATTCTTACTTCCTAATATGACGAATCCTGGGACATTAAATTGGGAACAATCGTTAGCGTACTTAATTGGTTCTGCGGGTTCTATGCTCGCAGGTTGGTTAGGAATGTATGTTGGTGTTAAAGCAAACACAAGAGCGGCACAAGCTTGTACAAAAGGCACAAAAGATGGTTTCGATGTAGCCTTTTTTGGAGGAGCTGTAATGGGTTTAGCCGTAGTAGGAGTCGCTTTAATAGGTGTATCGATAATCTATTGGATTTTTCAGTCTCCTCTTGTTGTGTTAGGATTTAGCTTCGGTGCCAGTAGTATAGCTTTGTTTATGAAGTGCGGTGGTGGAATTTTTACGAAAACGGCAGATGTAGGTGCTGATTTAGTAGGAAAGGCGGAATACAATCTACCTGAAGATGACCCAAGAAATCCAGCAACAATCGCTGATAATGTGGGTGATAACGTTGGCGACATAGCAGGAATGGGCAGTGACCTGTTTGATTCTTATGTTGCATCCATTGTTGCAGCAATGATGCTTGCAGCAGCTTTTGGTGCAATAGGTACCATTAGAGCACCTTTCGCAAATGTAACATTAACAATAGTAGGGACTTCTGTATTTATTATTACTCCCGTTGTTTTTTGCGGCGTTGGGTTAATTGCTTCGCTTATAGGAATATATGTTATAAAGAATAAAGGTTCTGAAGAACCTGGAAAAGCTTTAAACACAGGAACTTATTTAGCAACATTAATATATATCGCATTATCTGCTATAATAACAATTTTCCTATCAATTGGGTTAGAAATCGAAGAAATAGGCTTATTATGGCGAATTTGGGGCACATCAGCAATTGGACTTGGATCTGGTATTGTTTTAGGTTTTACGAGCGATTATTTTACTCGAGAAGATAAGAAACCAACAAAAAACATAGCTCATGCTGCTAAAGAGGGTCATGCGGTTGTAATTCTTTCTGGTTTCTCTTATGGACTTCTAAGTGTTGTTCCTCCTGCAATAGGAGTTATTGTTGCTATGGTAATTGCATTTTGGTTGGCTGGTGTATTTGGTGTAGCAATGGCTGCTGTTGGAATGTTAGCAATTGTAGGAACAATAGTAACAAATGATGCTTATGGTCCAATCGTTGACAATGCGAGAGGTATTGCCGAACAAGGAGAATTAGGTGATGAAGTAATTAGAACTGCTGATAAATTAGATTCTGCTGGTAACACCGCCAAAGCAATTACAAAGGGATTCGCAATTGGAGCTGCGAACTTAACCGTTATGGCTTTAATGTTTTCCTTTGCAGAAGAGGCTGGTATTACTATTATGGATTTATTAAGCGTCAGTGTTCTAGTGGGTGCCTTTTTAGGAGTTGTCATACCCGCATTGTTCTCTGCATTATTGATATTAGCTGTCCAAAGA
>JAGXNP010000052.1:0-412 GCA_019894885.1 Promethearchaeota archaeon
CAATTATATTGAAAAAAACGAGATTATATAATGGTAGAAAAACAAATTATTTCTAATAATCAAAAGTAAAACGTACGTTTTAATATTAGAAATGGACAAAGTAAGAAAAATGACTGATAACACAAGTAAGCTGAATGTTAAAAATTTAACATTAATCGTTATTTTTGTTTGGGTAATTCTTGGTTTAATATTTGGGTTTTATGATTTGGCTATTTCAATAGGAGTCGTTGATGAAGCATCTATTTGGGGAAATTTTGGGGCAGATTATGGTGAAACTCCGGGCTATGCGTTAATAGCCATCGCCTTAGCAACATTACTTGGGAGTCTTTTTACAAATTTAAAAAAGCAAAAAATTCCAGGTTATGTAGGAATTGTTGTTGGCGTTTTATTTATTCTATTCATAGATGATGAA
>JAGXNP010000052.1:422-17335 GCA_019894885.1 Promethearchaeota archaeon
TACCATTATCACTTGGAATAAAGACTGGAAACGCTATAGAAATATTTCTGGTGTAATTGCTCTGTTAGCTATAATAAATCCTTTATTATTTGTCCAAATAACTAAAATACTATGTGGAAGAGTTCGTTTTAGGGATCTGGATCTTGGCTATACTAATTTTACTCCTTGGTTTCTGCCACCAGGTATAAGCGGAGGGGGTAATTCGTTTCCTTCAGGACATACTGCAATGGGTTGGATGTTTTTACCACTACTAATAGCAATTAAAGACCGAAAAATAAAGGATCCACTAAGAATTATAATTACCGTATTAGTAGTTGGATGGGGCTTATTTGTGGGACTCTCTCGGATAGCTGTTGGTGCTCACTATGCTTCTGATGTTCTCTTTTCAACCGGTGCTGCTACAATTATTACGATATTTTTCTATTCTAAGTTCTATAATAAGAGAGAATAAGCAGTTTGAATATTCTCTTAAAAATTTCTTTATTTTATCGTAAAATAAATTTACTGTGAGGAACAAGAAAAGTGAAAGAAGTTTTTAAAAATGTATACCATGTTGGGGACTCAGGTTGTTCAGTTTATTTAATAAACACAAATTCGGGGGAAGAGCTTGTTTTGATCGATTGTGGAATGAGCCTTGATCTCATTAATAAAATTACCAAAGTAGGACTAAACCCAAAAAATATAAAACACTGCATCTTAACTCATTTTCATATAGATCACACTGCAGCTTGTTCAGACTTGAAAAAAATGAATAAACAGGTAAAGTTCTATGCTCATGAATTAGACGCAGATCCGATTGAAGAAAAAGGTCATGAAAGTAAAACAGCAGCCTCTTGGTATGGAGTTGATTATAAGCCAGTGAAATTAGAAAAAAGATTGAAGGGTGATTTGGAAAAAATTAAATTAGGCCAATATGAATTCCAGTGCATTCATACTCCTGGTCATACCCCTGGGTCTATTTCAATTCTAATTGAAGTTGATAATATCAAAATTCTGTTTGGACAAGATATCCATGGGCCATTCTTTAAATCGTTTGGTTCCAATCTTGATAATTATCAAAAATCAATGCAGAAGCTTTTGGATTTAAACGCGGACATTTTATGCGAAGGTCATTATGGTGTAATAAAACCAGCCAGCGAAGTGAATCGTTTTATTAGAAGCCATATGGATAGCAATCGGCCCTAAATTTTTTTGGAGTTATAACAAAAATGTAAACGTACAATCCTAATTTTAAATATATTAATAATCTCACTGTTTTTAAAAAGCTTTATATCCTTTTGGATTTAATATTTCCGTACTAAAATTTAAATTGAGTTGGGGAAAATTTTGCTTAACAATCTATTTGAGTCATTCAACCAAGCAAGAAGAATATTTGAGTACGATTACATTTTTTTCGATAGCATTTTTCTTACCATTTGGATTGCCGTCATGATTAAGTATAAAAAATGGAATCCATTAAAATTTGGTATCTTTACAGGATTTATTGTGTATTTCATTGATTCTATTCTTTGGTTTAACTTACCAGCGGGCAATAGTTACCCTGTAGGTACTTTTATTAGAGAATACTGGATTGGAGGAGTCTATATGCCTCGTCCTCTGGGAAATTATTTTTGGGTTAAATTTGGAGCAGATTTTATGATGACATTTTCTTATTCGATGTTTGCTTTCGGATGGTTATGGATCATGTTTGAAAATTTTTTTAAGAAGAATTTAAAGGAGGCATTACTATTTACACTATTATACTTCATATTTTGGATGCTAATACCCTTATTTTCACTGATAATTCCCTTAAATGACACCCTAGTAGATACTGTTCGCTATATGGATACTCAAATGATTGCTTGGATAATTAATCTTATAGTAGGGTATTTATTTTTGTCTCTAGTCTATGGTACAAAAAAATTTGGAAGTAAAAAACCAAAAACAATATTGTATGTCTTCATTATAGGTTGCCTCGGAGCTTTTTTTATGGAATTTCCTCTTTTGGTATTTGGTATACGGCCAACAGGTGTTTTATTCTTAATATACGAAGTTTTAATAATGTTTAATCAAGGAGCACCTTATCTTTTTGTACTTTACGATAAGATTTTGCCATGGCTATTGGTGAAAATAAGAAAAGATTCTTATAAAGAAATTGAAATAACTGTATATTGATTTAAAAAAAGTAATTTTAGTATTACTTCACTTTAGCCTTGATCATTTTTATGTTGTTTCTAAGAACTTTCACAATTGATAATTTTTCAGAGCCAGTTTGAATTAATATCTTTAACGCGTCTTGATGATTTTTTAATGCTTCAGCGTAAGATTTTTGTTCTAGATATATCAATCCTAATTTGTAATAAGAATCCGCTATTCCTACATTATCTTCAAGATCTTCGTAAATTTTAAGGGCTTGGTTGCTTTTTTTCCATGCTTCGGTGTATTTTCCTTGATAAAGGAGTGTTGAACCAATATTATTTAAGTATTTAGCCTTGGATTGTCTATCTTCGCTTTTTTCAGCTATTTGATTAGCTTCTTCAAAGCGTTTTAATGCAACCGGATAATTACCCTCATCAAGATAAATTAATCCAATGTTATTAAGACTTTCTGCTTTTCTGGTGAAATTTTTAAGCCCATCATCAATATTAAGAGATTCTTCAAAGCTTTTCATAGCGTCAAGATATAACCCTTGATCCCTATAGATCATTGCGGTATTATACAAATTCTCTGCTCTTTCATCTGAAGGCCCTAATACTTTAAAAAGTTTTGTTCCTCGGTCATACCATTTAAGGGCCTCTGTATAATCTCCTCTATCTTGGTATACAAGACCTACCTTATTTAAACAATACGTTTTCCCTATTAAATCTCCTACCTTGTCAAATAAATCCAGGGCGATATTATAGCGTTTAAAGGCATCTTTATACACACCCTGTTTATGAAAAAGAACACCTATGCTACATAAAACTCGAGCTTTCCTCTCTTCGTCATAAATTTGATCAGATATTTTAAGTGCTTCACTGTTCCATTTTAGCGCTTCAGGGTAATTATCTAATTCTTGATACACTAATCCGATACTTTCAAAGCAATCTGCATTTCCTTCTAAGTTTTCAATTTCATCAAAAAGCTTATATGCTTCTTGATACCAATTTAATGCTTCTTGAAAATGCTCTTGAGCCTTAAATATATCTCCAATCTTTCGTATAATAACCGCTTGGTTTGTAAGATTACCTAATTGTTCCTCAAGCGTTAGAGCTTCTTTGTATCTATCCAATGTTTCTTTGTATTTTTTACGGATAAAGAATATATTTCCGATGCAAAGTAGCCTATAAGCCTTTCCCTTCATATTTCCAAGTTGTTCGTCGATATTTAAAGCTTCTTCGTATAAGTTTAGTGCTTCAAGGTATTTTTCCTCGTCGTAATAGATATCTCCTATGCTAGCAAAGATATCGGCTTTAATTTCAAGGTTTCCTAAACTTTCTGCAACATATATTGCTTCGTTATATCTTCTTACCGCTTCGGGATAATGCTTTTGGGCTTGATATATTTCTCCTATTACATTAAGTATTTCCACTTGTTCTTCTAAATGCCCTAGTTGGTCTGCAATCAATAACGCTTCTTCATAACGCTTTAATGCTTCCATGAAATCCCATTGTTCCCGATAAATCTTACCGGTTATGTTTAGACACATTGCTTTCTTATGTAAATTACCGATTTGCTCAGCTATTCTTATAGCTTCTTCAAACTTCTTTAAGGCCATATCATTTTCTTCTACATAGTGATAATTAATTCCAATTAGATGAAGGCTTTCAATTTGCCCCTCCATATCGTTCTGTTTTCCATAGAGATCTAATGCTTCTTCAAACTTCTGTTTAGCTTGAGGATAATTACCTTGATCCTGAAAAATTATTCCCATCTTGTTAAGAAGATCAGCCTTTTTTTCAGGTTTTCCAATATCTTCAACTATTTCTAGAGCATCTTTGTATCTATTTAGTGCTTCTTGAAAATTTGCTTGTTCAGCATAGAGATTCCCGATGTTTTTTAACGTATCAGCCGTCCCCTCATGATTATCCGTTATTCCGTAGAGCTGAAGAGCTTCCTGAAAGTTTTTAAATGCTTCTAAGAATTTTCTTTGATCGAGAAAAATCTGTCCAAGAGTAATCAAAGTAGAAGCTTTATTATTTAAATCTTCTAATTGGTTATATATTTCCGAAGCTTTCTCTAACTTCTTTAGTGCTTTTAAATATAATTTTTGTTCCTTGTAAATTAGTCCCATCTTTATAAGAACATCAACTTCTCCTCGAATATTTCCAATCTGGTTATAAAACTTTAAAGAATCTTCAAACCATTTTAGTGATTCAAAATATTTATTCTGATTTTGAAAAATAGTCCCTATTTGACGGGTAAATCTGGCTTTTAAATAGACTTTTCCTAAATTTTCAGCAATCTGAAATCCTTCTTCAAAATAATCAAAAGCTTTAGTGTAATTCCATTGATCACGATAAATTATTCCTATAGCGTTTAAAGCATCCAACTCTCCTTCAATTCCCCCTAAAAGTTTGTGAAGTTTAAGTGATTCATTACATTTCTCCAACCCAGTAAGAGAATCTCCAATTTCATGGGTTAATCGTCCAATTAGATTCAAAATCTCTGCTTTTTGTTCGAGATCTTCTAATTGTTCGAAAATTGTTAATGCAGATTGAAGATACTTTAAAGCTTCGCTAAAATTTTTTTTTGAATAATAGACTCTCCCTTTAAGCTTCAAATTTAGCGCTATCTTACTAAGATTTTCAAATCGCTCATTTATTTTTATTGCTGATTCGAAATTCATCAAAGCGTCTTCATATTTATGTTGTTCTTGATAAATTAAGCCTAGATTGTTGTATATATCCGACTTTTGTTTGAGGTCTTTAATTTTTTCAATTTCTTTCAGTGCTAAATCAAAATTTTTTATCGCATCTGAAAATTCTCTCTGTGCTTGATGCACAAGACCGATGTATTTAAAAATCAACGCCCGTTCCGGCATTAATTTCGATTTAATTTGAACTTGTAAAGATTTGCGTAACCAATCTAATGCGTCCCCGTAATTTGATTGTTCATAGTTAATTATCCCCATTTCCATTAGAGATATTGCTTTCCAATGATTATCTCCAGATTCTTCACTTAATCTATATATTCTCTCCAAACACCTGAGAGCGTCGATATAATTCTTAGTTTCAAAATAAATCTTATTAGATATAAAAAGTTTGGTTAATTCAGATGGCTCATTAATTTTATCTTTGAGCAAATCAGCTAAATTCAATTCAAATTTTTCCTTACTGATTTCCTCTTTTTTATCTAAAAGATTCTCCAGAAATTTAGGTGTATTAGTATTTAACCGAAATACGTTAACAGATTCATTTAATCTTTTAATTTCCATAAGTTGTTGGTCTAAATCATCCAAATTGCTTAGATCCCTGCTCTCGGGTTTGTTATATTCATAGAGGTCTCCTTTTGTTTTACTGTTGGCATTGTGATTGATCCATATCAAGTTTTTCAATCCTTTCATAGTTTTAAGAGTTGAAATAAGATCATTATCATTTTTACCTGAGTACCCCATAATTATCAGTGTACGTTCATTTGAAATCCGTTCTAACATTTGAGCTTTGAACGGTTCTAACTGAATGATATTGTTCTTATCTTGGTTTGATCCAATTAGCTTTAAGGTATTAATAAAAGAATCACGGGTATCTTCTCCGGTGATTATATTTTTGGGAGAGCTGTGAAGTTTGTAAACGGGAATTCTATTGTTTTTATACAATTTTTCTGGATCACTGAACTTTTGGTAATCTCTTTGAGTAATAACTGAGATTATTTTTTTTTTAGGATATTGTGTTTGAAGTAAAGCATGTTCTATTAAAAAATCAAAGTTTGTTGTTATAACAAAATGTCCCTTTTTGAGCATTTCACCTAAAACAAAGTGTTCGATATTCGGTTTGTCGTTCTCAAAATAAAAATCTAAAAATTGTAAATCATCATTGAGGGAATTATGTATTATTCCTAATAAGGTCTCAAAGCTTAAACCTTGAATATTTAAGATTTTTTCAACCTCCGATTTAGTACAGGAGAATTCAATTAGTGCTTTCATCATATTACTAGCTGAGGGTAATTGAGATGGAGAATCAACTGAAGCTCCTGCTCCAACTAAAAAGGTGAACTTTTCCTCTGATTTGAATAATTCATTAATATTTAAATTTGATTTTTTTACAGTACTCAAATTATTCTCACCCATTAAAAAATTGCTTGTAGTAAGTATTTTAATTCTTTTTCGTTCTTAAAAAATTTTGCCTTATGAATAATACAATATTTGATATTTATCGTAATAAGTTAAAAAAAATTCTTAATCATTTCCTCGATTTCGTTAAATTCTTCTTCTTTATAAGGTTCGTGTGCCATTCTACTGATAATCACATGTTCAACATTTTTTAAAGGATTCCGAATGTATTCGTTAATCTCATAAATTGGAGTAATGCGATCGTCACTACCACTAATAATTCTAATTTTATCTACATTTACGCCCTTGATTATTTCTTTAATCTGATACTTTTTCTGTTTTAACTCATTTTTCGTCATTTCGATAAAATTGTCTACATCTTGTATACCTTTTACATATCCAGGAAGGAATCGGTTAATATAATAAAGTGATTTTGAGAAGTCAATGTGGTTTACATGTTTTTCTAAATTAATAATCGGGCTCAATAACAGCATTTTATTAAGAAATTTTACTCTACTCGCTAGAATGAGCGCTATATATGCTCCAAAATCATGAGCAAGTATGTTGATGTTATTCTTTTTAAATATTCCCTTTTTTACCATTAAATGCGTAAACTCTAGTACCTTTAGAGCATCAGATGTTTGAGAGGAGATCGAGATTTTTCCTGGAGTAAAATTATATCCTCTAAAGCTCATAACCAAAAAAGAATACCCCATATCAAGAAGGAAGTAGTAGTTTTTAACGATGTCACCTAATGAAGAAAGTTGTGGAAATCCATGAAAATAAATAATAAGTGAGTAAGGCTTTTGATAATGGTCTGGAGGAAAATATAATAAACCATTAAAAAGTTGATTTTCATTGTAAAATTCAACCTCAGACACTTCGTAGTTTCCATCGTACTGCTTCTCTTTAAATTCCATTCAATTTCCCCTTAATAGTAGTATAACAAAAATTTTATCTAAATTAATTAATTGTATTAGATATTAGAATAATTTCATTAATAGTTAGCTCATTTCAAAATGCAATATGAAGATTGGCATACTCATAACGCTCTTTGCAGACATGCGATTGGTTCTGTTGAAGATTATATCTTAAAAGGTATTCAACTCAATCTAAATGTCATAGGGAGTAGCGATCATTTTCCTTATGAATATTTAAGTTCAGAAATTCCATCTCTAGGAGATATTCCATATGAAGAGTATGCAATGCCTTTATATGATTTGGATAGTTTTATTCTTCAATTAGAAAATTTAAGAGAGAAATACGCAGATCAAATACATGTTAGATTTGCTTTCGAGATTGACTACTTCAAACATCAAGATTATATACTCAATAAATATCTTAAAAAATATATTGATAAACTAGATTACATTTTAGGGTCTGTTCACGTTCTTTTCGGAAAGGCAGGCACATTTGCTTTCGATGACGGGCGTTTCTTAAATAAATATAAAGAATATGAAGTTAATGATGAAATCTATTTAGAATTCTATAATTCTTTACAAGAAATGATTAAATCACCTACATTTGAATTAGATATTGTCACCCACTTCGATTTGCCAAAAAAATTTGATAAAAGAGTTGTAGATAAAGATAAAGTAATGGAGAAAGTCATCGAAACTCTTGAGTTGGTGAAAAAACATGATCTTACTGTAGAAATCAATACTAGTGGTTTGAGAAAAAAAGTTAAGGAACAATATCCTAGTATCGACATTATACATACTATTTACGATTTAGATATTCCCATTTTATTAGGGTCAGATGCTCATAAACCAGAAGAGGTAGGATATGAATTTCAAAGCATCACTAAAATGTTAAAAAACATTGGCTTTACTCAATTTGCACATTATAAAAAAAGAAGTAGATCCTTTATAGACATATAATTATAAAATAGGTTATGGGATCATATCAATCTAACTTTCTTGCTCGTAACCATCCTTCCATAACGAGACTTCGTAGCAATCTTTGATGCTTCGCATCTTTTGTGTGGATCACTAAATTATTATTTTCGCCCTCTCCGATAATACCAAACAATAGTTCTTCTCCATCGCGATCGATTAAAAATCTATCTTTGTCTTCATACATTCGAATAGTTATATTATCAAGGCTTTCAAATTCCATAAGTAGTTGTTCGTCATCCTCAAGACTAGGGTCGATATAACATTGAATTTTCATATTTACAGAAGACCGTACTTCATATAAGTGCAGATCTTGTAAATCTTTAATGTCGGGAACCGCAATAGTAACATTATGAACAGCATTAGAGAGTACCTCTCGAATTTTTTTCAATATAGATTCTTTAGGAATTTCAACATACGTCCAATCAATGATTTGAGGATCTGAGCTCGAAGCAAGGTCATTTCTTAATTTTTCGTTTTCAGTCTCTAATGCATCAAGATCCTCTTCTTGTTTTTCTAGCTCTCCCTTCAAAATGTTAAGTTTATTCTGACATTCTCCTAATTCATTTTCTTTCTCAGTAATGAGATCTTTTTCAACGGTAGAGGATTTTAATAGTGTTATTTTTTCATTTAGAGTTTTAATGTTCTTTTCTAAATCTCTAATTTTCTCGTTTTTTATTTGCAATGAAGTATTTAATGTGTCATTGTGCTGTTCTTTTAAATTCATAGAGTCTATCATCGTTTTGATCTGATCTTCTTTTAGTTCTAAAGATTTGGATAAATTATTTATAAGTTCTTCTTTACTCTTTAATTTTAAATCATACTCCTCGAACTTTCTCAAGGCCTTTTTTAACTGATCTCGTAAATCTGGAGTAATATTGTCTTCTCCCATCTTTTCTTATCCTAAAAAACTTGAATTTTCTTTATATTTTATAGAAATATAATAAAACAAATGCTTTTTAAAACTTAGGTAATTGCTATTTTTATTTCAATCAAGTGGTGTAAAATTGAATAAAAAAGCTCACTTTATAGAATCACTCTTCTTAAATTTTCTTTCTTTTTTCAATTTCTCGAAATCTATCATTCATTTTTTCTATATCACTTAAATAAGTTATATGATATCTCCCTACCTCCTCAATTGTCACATCGTGATCGATTATTTTTATTCCTTTCACTCGATATCCATCAAGAATAGATTTCTTAATTGCATCTTGTATCTCTTTCTCTCCACGAGTAGAGATATCAATGTCTGTTAGATTTTTGATAATTTTTTGATTGAAAATATAGAGCGGAAGTGAATAATAATCACTCAAAATTTGGCCTATTCTTGGTTTTTCAATAATATCCACAATATCTAATCCTTGATTTGAATTTGAATCTTGGATTACGTCTGAATTCTTAAAAACTTTAACATTTCCGTGTCCACGAGCAATGTCTTTATCTTTTGATTTCATCAAGCTTAATATTATATCTGCCTTAGAATTACGGTATAATGAATACATTAAATTGATTTCTTTTTTGAAAAAGATAATATCTGTAGCAGTTACGAAAAAATTTAATCCTGAGGATTTGAGATCATTAAATTGGTCAAGACAAAGCAAGAGGGCATCAGCTAATCCCACCTGCTTAACTTGTTCAATGACTTGTAATTCAATATCTTTAACCTTTAATAGTTCTGCTCTAATTAGTTCCTGTTTATACCCTACTAATACGATAAACTTGCTAAAGCCTGCCTGTTTAAAGTTAGATATAATACGAGAAATCATCGGAATTCCATTGATGTTGATTATTGGTTTAGGTTTTTCATCAGAAAGTGGTCTCAACCTCGTCGCTTTTCCCGCTGCTAATATTATTACGTACGTATTATTTCTGGTTTTCATAAAAGTATATGTTTAAATTTAATTCCTATCACTATGATGTTAATATTAAAAACTTAAAGAATTTGAAGATTTCCATGTCTAAAGAAAACAATATAGAACTACTAAATCAAGAATTATCAGAATTATTAAACAAAGAAATAAAAGACCATAAAAGTATTCTTGGAATTTCTATTTCCACGCATGGAGGGACCCATATCGTTAGCGATTTAAAAGATGACATACTCATGACTAAATCGGAAATCTCTGCAGCGAGTAGTAGTTTAGTCTTTTTATCTTCCAAAATGTTACACGATTCTTTAAACCAAAAAAGCTCGTATACCCTAATAACAGGGAAAAAAAGGATTATTTTATCAATTCTTACTGATTTTATGGCCCTTATCGCCTACTTAGATAGAGAATTAGCAGAACTTGAAGGTTTAGATTTTTACATACGATCACTAAGAAAGTTCGCTATAAAAATGTCAGCAATCATAGAAACGAGTGATCTTATCAAGGAAGAAATCTTTGTGGCTCTTAAAAGAGCAATTCCTAATGCTTTAGTCATTGCTATCATCACCAAAGATGGTTTACCCATTAAAGTTCAATCTACTATGCCAGAACCGATTATATCCGCAATGACTTCCGCGATCTATAATTTAGCAGGAATTTTATTGGATGGAGGTCTAGAATTCTCGATAATTGGTGGAGATCATGGTTCGATTATTATCCACGAATTAGACGAGAGTAGAATACTCGCAATTGCTGTGGCTGAAGGAGATGAGAAAGTCCTAAGAAATCATATAGCTAAAATCAAAACAATTATCAAACAATAATTCTTAGGCTATTTAATTATCTTTTTAATCTTATCTACTACTTTTAAACTACCCAAATAAGAATCAGAAAAAGTTTTAGCTTTAAATAAAATAGTACAAACTGGTTCGTTTTTGTAAATGTTTTTAACTGGTTCCGATTTATCGTGAACATATTCCAGGTCGTTAATTTTATTTAAAAGAATTTTATCGATTTCTTTTGGAGCAAAGAAAATAATTTTAGTCGTAAAATTTTCGAAGTTCGCATCCTTCAGCTTCTTTTTAACAAATTCCCACCCTTTGTTTGTAAAACTCTTTATATGCAAATCTAATAGATTTATGTTCATTGCCTCTTCAGAAGCTCTAATTGATCCTGGAATTCGGGGATTGATCTCCATTATATATGGATAATGGTTTCTTAAAACGAAATCAAATCCGTTAATTCCCTTTAAACCTAACTCGGTCGATAACTTTAACGAAATATCAACTATCAACTTCTTTTCTTCTTCAACTAAATTAGCAGGAACTATATTCCCACAATATATAAATTCTTTTGGAGCGTTCAGATATTTATCTCCAACTACCTGATTATTTACCGAAATTACTTCGCTTTCTACTCCGTTAGATATTGTCGTACAACTAACCGGATTTCCCTCGATATATTCTTGCATTAGCCAATTTTTTGGATCGAAGAATTCTCTATTAATTAGGTTGATGGTAAAGGAGAGATCGGATTTATTCTGTATTTTATAAACATTTGTTCCACCAGAACCACTCCCTTTCTTTAATATAAATGGGTATTTCAACTCGTTAACTTTAGACCTAACTTCTTCGAAGGGAACTGTTCTTGGAACATCGAAACCTCCTTTCATTAAAAAATTTAAAATGAAGTCAATATCTCTGCTCTTTTTAATCGCTTCTAATTCATTATTAAGGTTAAGAATTTTGTATTTCTTTCGAATTATCTCTTTTAAAAGGAAAGCTCTCTCTTCTATAGCGTCGTCTAAACCACTTCCAATAATCAGATATTTGATTTCAGGATATTTATCTAAGAGCTCCAGAATTAAGATGGGGAGGTATTCACTATAATTATTTTTAATTAAATCATAGCTTACGCTTAACTTCTTGGTAAGTATTAAACAATCTTTAACATAGGGATAAAGGTCTAAGTCGCCAAAGAAATCAACTGCATACACTTCAAACCCTGCTCTTTTTAAAGAATAAACTAACGGTCGTGTGTTAAAACCAGCAACTAAAACAGACTCTTCTTTATTACTCATTAATTAAATAATAAGAAGTTAAATATGAACTTAAAGTATTTTTTTCAGTTCTAAAATTAGATTTTTAGGATTAACCCGATCGAATTGGAAAACTTCAGCGCTTCCATATTTTTTAAAATTCTTTTTTATCTGATCCGCTGCAAAAGTATTTACACCCAACGCTCTAGTAGCGTAAGATTTCTTAGGTTCTAATACTACCATATGGGCTCCTTTTTTTGAAAGTTGCTTTGTTAACACTTTTAATTCATTAACGATTAAAGTATAATCTGTTTGGATTTGAGCGATCAAATCTGGGTATTTGTATGAAATATTCGCTCCTAAATCGCTACAAACGAAAACAACTGGAATTATGTTTCTATTCTTTAACTTTTCAGCGTCGATTAATTTTAAGCATTTTGTCATAGCTGCGGCCATAGGAGTATAAGACTTTCCTACAACTTTTTTTAGTTTGTTTACAGCAGATTTAAAGTAAACAGTAGGTTTCTGAAGAACAACTGCCTCTTTCGCTCTAAAGATAATTAAACTTATCTTATCCTTCTTTCTGTAGCCTTCTCGCTGGAGAGAAAGAATAACATCCGTCATTTGTTTGATTACATAATACATTGAAGCTGAGCTATCGAGAACAAAGAAAAGTACTAAAGGAGCACGATATTCGAAAATTTTTTCCATTAAATCGTATTTGTCAAATTTAATAGGAAATTCAATATCTGTTTGGTTATATATCGTATTTTTTAAATAATTCCGTATGGTTGCGTCGAGAGCGATAGTTTTGGGTCGATCAAGCGGTCTTCTATACGATACATATCTACCTTTTTGAGAAGAAGCGATTTTTATGCGTCTTCCAATTCCTCTACCTCCATAATCGGAAACTTTTCTATCTTTTCTGATTATATCTAATACGGAGGTCATTTTGGCTTCCATTTTATAAATTAATGGTAGTGATTCGTTTCCGGTTTCAAAAAAATTAAATTCTCGTTCGTCATATTCTGGAATATCTTTTACTTTCCAACCTCCAGCAGGGGAAGGGTTCCGTTTCTTATTATCTGGGTATTTGGGTGGAGGTAACTTCTGTTCTTTTGTTTCCGGGATATCGACTTTTTTAGGATCAACTGATTGACGCTTGAATTCCTTTTGCGGAGTATCGTCATGCTTCAAAGGTCCTTCAGTTTCTTTATTTGGCCTATAGGTTTTTGGATCCTCGTAGGCTTTTTGTATCTTCCCGTAAACTTCAACTATTTTTGCTTTTACTTCTTGCGGGGTCATTTCATAATGGAGCGACTTTATTCTGTGTTCGAAAACTAAATCCATTGCTGCGTTTAAATCTTCTTCAACAACTTCAGTTCTTCCGTTAAGAGCAGCGTGAGCCCTAGCACACCGAATAAATGTTATATCAGCTCTTTGTGAAAAAATATCCAATTCGTTAACTAATTTAGAAACGAATTCATAAACTGAGGAAGGAATTTTGACATCCTTAATCAATACACGCGCCCTTACGATTTTCTTTCTTAGTTCTTCTTGCTCTTGCTCGTATATCTTTATAAAAGCTTTAGGGTTATCATCAAAATCAATCACTCTCTTGGTGATTTTAGCGCGTAGCTTTGCATCTCTTGGTGCTTTTATTTTTACCTCTAAACCTAGCCTATCAGCTATTTGTGGGCGAAGTTCGCCTTCTTCGGGGTTCATACTACCCACTAATATAAACCGAGAGGGATGTATAACCGAAATTCCTTCCCTTTCGATAATATTCACTCCCGAAGCAGAAGCATCTAATAAGGTATCGACTATATGATCCTGAAGCAGATTTATCTCATCAATATAAAGGATACCACGATTAGCCTTAGCAAGAAGTCCAGGGTGAAGACTCCTGATCCCTTCAGTTAAAACCTTATCTATAGATAGAGATCCTGTGACCATATCTTCGGTTACGCCTAAAGGAAGGTTAATGAGCCTCATTTCTTTAGATTCAGTTTCTATTTCTCCCTTTTCTTTTCTTACGCGGCATTCTTCGCAAAGATCATCTATATGAGATTTTGGATTACACGAAAACTGACAATCTTTAACAACTTCAATATCAGGCATCACTTCTACAAGAGACCGTACTCCTGTAGATTTACCCGTTCCTTGTTGTCCAGTTAACAATACTCCACCAATTTGAGGATCGATAACGTTTAATATAAGCCCGAGTTTCATTCTCTCTTGCCCTAAAATAGCAACAAAAGGAAATTGAACTTTACGCATAATAATCGAATATAGGAAATTAATTTATAAAGTAGAAAGGTGAAGAATTAAAATAAACATTTTCCCTTTAAACAATAGATTATAAATAGGAAAATTAGAAGAAACATTGCAGATTATTCTTTTCAAGGATTAATACTTTTTAGCTATCTCTGTAAGCTTCTCATTTAGGTGTTCAATAGTTTCGTCCCATTTAGACAGAATTTCTTTTATTTTAGGGATTACGATATCCCGCTCTTTAAATTCCAGATATTCCGAAAATTGCTTTATATTTTCAATTTTCACGAAGGTTTCAGCAACAAATTTTCTAATATCTCGAGTCTGATTTTCTAGTACCTCGTACACCCTACCAGATTCCCCTTTTCTCATAAGTGTACTTAAATATTCATCCGTTCCTTGAATAAGAGAATTTAACTCATTAATTCGGTCATTTACGAACTTTTCATAGGTTTCAAATATATTGTCTTTTGGGAACATGTTAGTAATATCAATTAAAAATTTCTGAGTTAACGTTACTAATTGCTCCTTGGTTTCGAAACCATTAACAACATAATCTATAGTGTGATAAGAGGCTTGAATTCCTTTATTTACATCATCTAGTCTAAATATTTTAAATCCAGGATCGCCCTCAAGTTGTTTTACTGGATCACCCTTTTTATCAGCAAGTTCAACTTGTCTCACTAATCTTTCGGGATTAAACACTAATGAAACTGCAAGAGGATTATTAGTTTGATAACTGAGAGTAGTTTTTATATCAATATGGGACATCATAATCTTGAATCCAGGATGACTGTGCCACCATCCTACTGTAAATTCACCATTTGAAAAGGCTTCGTCATCAATTATATATAGAGCTTCATAATCTTCGTCACTCCATTTATATTGATCAATAACAGCATCCTTATCTAGTTTTTGATGCATTATTGGATATGATTTTGTAATAAATACATCATCCCCTTCATTTCTTCCAATAAGTATACCTGAAACCTCAAGCCAATCGTCTTTATTAATTCGTTTATTAGCAAACCTAACACATGCTGCAACGATGGTCAAATAAACGTTTTTGGGAATAAATACTGTCATATTTTTATTTCAATGATTTCTTTTTTGATATGCTTATACAATATCTTATATTTATGTCTATTTTTTTAGATTTTATATTACTACAATTATGATTAAGCCCCAAAATAATCTTTTTTTTTTCGAACAAATATCAGCGGATTTTCATCTTCTCACATCAAATGATTTCTGGGAATGGGAATGCCGTCGCTAAACTTTAAATGATGATCGGCTACAATCTAATGATTTTAGGACTTATAACTTATAATTTTTTTTTATATCTTAAAAAAGATATATTTACAACTTCAAATCCAAAGTGTACGACATGCTTCAGAACTATCTTTAAACTTAAATTTTATTTAACCTTTATTTTAAAGAGGTTTAAGATTTAGAATTTAAATCCGTCGTTTACGACTTATCGCCGGAATTGTCAATATAGAACCGTCGCTAAACTTAAAATGTCTATCGGCAATAAATGTCTCAAGTTCTTTGTCCAAAATAATACTCTCAGCACTCTCTGTAATTGTGATAGCTTTCGTTTGCGGATTAGCATCCTCACAAGCAATTTCATATAAATCAACTAGAGAATTTGGATTTAGACCAACTATCGTTATTTTACCCTGAATATCCGATGTGTGAGAAAGAAAATTAACCGCCATCAAATATCCATTTGATGTGTGGAACACTCTGCCATCAGTACTTTTCACATCTTCGCTAAAAATTAGATAACTGATTCCACTAATATTTGCATCCCCATCCAACAAAAAGGACATTAAGGCATGATACTCTCTATTTGACTGAACGAAATAAATACAACTTATCACTTTCTCTTTTCCTCCTTAAAAATAATAAAAAAATAACTATTTAAAGTTATAGAAAATCTACAATATGTACACCACTCGGATCTACTTTAGTCTGCCTTATAAATTCTTGTAAAATAAACGCTTTTCTTTCGCTGGGAGATTTATAGTAAGGCACTATTATTAAATAATAACCGTCTTTATTTAAATTTTTGAACAATTCTATTTTAGCTCGATCCCGTTCTACTTGAGCGCTAAATTCTTCTAGATATTGCTCATCAGTTTTAATTATATCTTAATTACAATCTCACCTTAACGATCCAAAAGAAAGAAAATCACAAAATCGTTGTGGATGGGAAAGAACACACCGCAAAATTGAGAATTTACAGATTTGAACAATTAGATAAAGATACTTAGCTCGAAATCTTAAAGATAATTAAGAAAAATTTCAAGAAAGAATACTATAAAATATAAGTTTCAAATACAATGAAAAAATTAAACGGTTATTTAGATAAGGAGACTTTAAATTTTTATACATTAATTCTTATATAATAATAGATAGAAAATTATGATAATATTATAATTTCAACAAATTAGATTTGCTTCTAATTAAATAGATTTTATTTTAAATTGAGCTGATGTAATTATTTCTAAAAAAGGATTCGAACCTTTAAGTAGTCAACTAGGAATTTCTGGAACATCGTATAGGATTCAATTAGGGCTTATAAACGATAAATGGGCTATCCG
>JAGXNP010000053.1 GCA_019894885.1 Promethearchaeota archaeon
TTGGTATCTAATAACTCTTTTTGGTAATCTTCAGTATCATATTTATGCAAAAACAATAAGACTTTCGGTTTCTCATTGTTTTTCCGATGTATGTCTAACAAGCCTTCGAAATATTCCTTTGCTTGATCAAATGAATCTGGATCGTGCAAATCAACAATGCAAATTAATACATCCGTCCCGCGAAATATCTCAGGTTTGGAGAAATATTCATTACGGTATTCTTCCTGACCACCAAAGTCAAATATTCCTACTTGAAGCCCAAGAAAAGGATGTCTTCTTGTTTCATAGAGAATAGTTGGACTTAATCTCTTGGTGTCTTCAGGAGTTTTCTCAGCAAAAGCTACGGAGTAAAGACTTGTCTTACCACAACCTCCAAGGCCTACTAATGAAATTTTCGTATATTTCACCTTTTTTTATTATGTTGTTTATAATTTTCCATTAAATTTATTTCTTTATTAAATCAAAACTTATTTCTCTTCTTGTGGGGCTAATTTAAATGTTCTTGAGAAAATTTTTCCATATTTTTTAGTTGATGCTTCTACTAGTACATTAGAGTAGACTATGCCGTCAGTACCAGTTTCTAAAGGATACCCAATTTCTATGGTTTCATATGGAAATAATTCTCGGATTGTAGTTATCCATGGTTTCTTTTCAAAAAGTTCTTCGACTATGACAATTCTAATTTTTAAATCTTCTAGGAGGTAACCAACAGAATTGGTTAACGAAATATTTAGAACTGCATCTTCTTCTTTAATACTTTTTGAGACGCTCAAGAATTTTCTGGAACCTAATGGCTTCACTATACCTTCTTCTGCTTCAGGTTTTGTTTCAACTTTTGGCTCTTCGTGTTCTTTAGAGTCTTGGACAATGAAAACTTTACGTTTTTGAATGTTGTATTGAGATACTTTTTTAAGTTTTGCTAAAAATAAAACAGCGTTTAAGTTTATAGCATTGTAAGGTTCAATTTTTATATAACCCTTCTTTGCGGCATCTTCAATAATTTCAGCCCCGATACCTGTTCTCGCAAAAGCCGTGTTCTTCTTAGGTCCGCTCCCAACAGAGCCAATGGAAATATCTGCATTTTCAGCAGTTAGATCTGTACAGAAATTACAACTAGAAGATTTAAATTTGTCGAGTTCTTTAATCGTATAGGATTTTACAGGTTCACCATCGTAGTCGTAATATATGTGGAATTTACCCTTGTTTATGTCCATCTTTACTACTTTTGTTAGATCTATCCCATCTTGTTCGAAAAACGGATAAATCGCTTCTGGAGAAAAAGAGTCCATACAGAACAAGCCAATCTTAAGAATATGAGCTCGCATAAAATACTTTAACATTCCCGCTGGGGAACTTGTCATCTTATCAACAGCATCGATATTGCACGGTGTACCGACAAAAGCGATTGAACGATAACCTTCTCGTATTGCATCCATTAATGCTTCAACGGTTTGGGAGTGAGAGTAAATCGAACCCGCAGCTTTAATAGCATCATCTTTATTTGTTATGATTTGAGCAACGGGGTGCCAGGGATTTTTAGGGTCTTTCATTGAAACGATAGCAGCATCGATTAAATGTTCATCGAATAAATAGCTTAACAAGGAAGTCACAGTTCCCCCATCTTGGGCTCCAATTACTTCTGGAATATTAGTGTTTGATACATATCCTGTTTTGAATTCGCCCATTAGTTGAATAGGATCGGTTATGGTTCTTGGGCATTGATTGTAACATATCCCACATCCTGTGCACTTTCCTATTAGTTTGGGTTGTCCCGCTAAATGGTCCCATTCGAGAACTGGACAAACAGCGGCACATGTACCACATTCGGTACAAATTCCAGCACGAATGATTTCTTTCATTAACATTCCAAAGGAGTCTTTTTTCCCCTCGAGTTTCTTTTGAATATAATCAAAAGAATAATCATATTGAGAAGATTCTGACTTCGCTTCAGCTGGATTTTCCGTCATTTTCTATAAATCATCAAAAACTTTCTATTAGCCTAATTCAATAATTTGATAACTATGTAATGGTTATGGATTGCATATATTAAAATTTACTAAAAAAAGGGAAATGAGTCTTTATACACACTTAATCGACTGTATCGAGACCGAGTCTTTCTTCTATCTTCTCTTCTATCTTTTTGATGGCGTTGGAGCAGTGTATCCTAACTATTCGAGGAAAATCGTTTACTCTTGCGAGTAAGGCACTCAAAGCTGGTTCATCACCAAAATTTTCTAAGAATTTTATTAAACTAACTTTAACCTTGGCGTTTTCTGCTTCGCTTTTCTTTAACAATTCGATTAAAGTGGCAATATGCTTGGTTAGCGTCCTTTTAAATTCGACATTATTTTCTTTTATTCGATACCAATTTCTCTGAAAAATGTTATAAATTGCATCTATTGCTACTTTTTTAATCAACCAATAGGAATTGGGATTTTCTAAGATCTCAATTAGATGTGTGATAGGATTAACGTTTCCAATTTTACCTAGAGCTATAATTGCGTTTTTCTTAACATCTAAATTCCTAGTTTTTAGTAATTTTGTTATAGGATCGGTAAACTCCTCATTTCCAATTTCTCCTAATATAAATGCGATACTTTCCTTAAGTGTTTCACTATTCGAATCTAAGTTAGAAAATAAATAATCGTAGTTAGCCCCTTTATTGCTCAAATAAATTTTCTTTACGGCGTCCATTATGTAAAACTTCATGTCTATATCAGTGTACTCAAAGCTTATATCCTCAACATTCAAAATATCAAGTAGCTCGGGAACAGAAGAAACATCACCAATTTCTCCTAAAGCTTCAATCGTGGCTACACTCACTTCGCTATAAATATTATCCAAACCTGAAATTAATGATTCTACAGCATCCTTTATTTTTAGCTTTCCGACTATGGTGATGGCGTTTTTCCTAATTATAAAGTCATCGCTTAATAGTAATTTGATTACATCTTTGTTAATCTCGGGGCTCAACAGCCTCAATATCAAAGTTGCAGAGTTAATTAACTCAATATCTTCGTTTTTTAATCTTCGAGTAATTTGTTCTAATAATACTGCTTTATTACGAAGTAAACTGGAAACAACCTCTGGATATTTCACCTTTATATAATCCATATCTTGAAATGAAATATTTATACTGGATAGTTCATAACCAATTAGTTTGATTATTTCTGATTTATGTTTATTTGAGATGCTATCGCTTTCTAAATTATCCAGCAATATATTAATAAGAATTTCAGGTTCGAGCCCCACTAGTTGGCTCCTGACATATTCTCTGATGGAACTATATTCAGAATCTAATTCATTTATAAAAATTGTAATTTGAGGTTCTTTAAATTTCGTTTTCATTATTGCCTTCAAAACAGCCAATCTTAGATCAACATCGGCTGATTTCTGTTCTAAAGTCCATTTTAAGGGTTTAAGCGATTTTTCATTCTTCAGTTTTCCTAAAGCATTTGCAGCTTCACATTTTATATCAATATTGAGTTCAGAAATTAGGATATTTTCCAATGTAGTAAAGCACTCGTTATTTAATTTAGGAATATATTTTATAATGCCGCCAAGGAATTTTATTGCGCTTTTTCTTTTACTGTTATCCTTATCTGTTTCAATAATATCTGTTAACATCTCAACGGAATTTTCTAATCCATACTCTTCTCGTTTATCAAATATTTCTTGTGGTAAAAGATTTGAATCTGGCATAATTAATTAGAAATTCCTTTGAATTGTATTTGCATTAAATTTGATTATTTTAATTATTAGGTCATACGTTAATAAAAATATTTTTAAAATAATTTATGCTCTAAATCAAGAGTGCTTACTTTTCACTTATCAACAAATATAAAATTATAAGAAGGTTCCGAAAAAGTATTCCATTGCTAAATTTTTAGCAGTTTTTAAAAGTTTGTTAACAGCTGATTCTGATATTCCAAAATGAGTAGCTATTTGAACCGCACTTATCTTTTTTGGAGTTTTGAAAAAACCTTCTTTAGCAGCATATGCAGCTACTTCTCGCTGTCTCTTCGTAAAATTTGGAAATGGAATTGCTGATCTCCATATTGTTTGATCGACTTCATCAATTTTATCCAAATCAGTCATTCCTATGATTTTATATTTCTCAGTAAATGAATTAATAACATTGAATAATTTATTCACATATTCATTTTGAGAAATTATATTGATTAAGAGAAGATCTGGAGAAACATGAATAGGAAAAAGGAATGCCCATGGACCTGAGTCGACAATCGGAAAGAATCCAGAGGTTTTATTCTGATTCATTATGCAAATAATTTCGTTCCTAGTCTGATTTAATAACTGGAAAGATTGAGGATTAAATTTTTTCTTAATGTATTTATCCAGATCTTTAATCATATTTGGTTTGAACCTTATCCTCTGAAGAGCAAAGAAGTGATTTTGGTCGTATTGGAAAGCGTTTAAAATTTCTATAAATTCAAGATGTTGAAACAAATCTGCAAACCCTACATGTTCTAAGAAATTGCCCGGTATTTGTAATCTTATGATTTTCATTAGAATTTAGCTGCAAAGATAATTTTAGTATATAATTTGTAAAATAAATATCATCTATTATATGTTGCGATCGCAACCATTCGACTATTCAGTAAGCATTAATTCTTATATAGTAGGTATGAAAGTATTATTAACCGGTGCTTTTGGGAATGTAGGATTAAGCACCTTGAAGGAGTTACTGAACAGAGATTATAACATCAGAGTTTTTGAAATCTATAACAAAAAAAACAGAAAGATCGCTAAAAAATTCAAAAATAGAACAGAGATTACTTGGGGTGACCTCAGAAATAAGGAAGATGTGTACACTGCTGTTCAAAATCAAGATTTAGTAATTCATCTGGCTGCAATTATTCCACCGTTAGCAGATGCTAATCCGGGGTTGGCTGAATCTGTAAATGTTGAAGGCACTAAAAATATAATCAATGCGATCAAGAAACAATTGCATAAACCAAAATTGATATTTACATCCTCGGTAGCTGTTTATGGAGATCGCCGATACAATCCACTGATAGAAGTAACCGATCCCCTCGCCCCCAGCAGAGGAGATTATTATGCAATAACTAAAATTTCTGCTGAAAAGTTGATTAGAGAATCGGGTGTAGATTTCGCAATATTTAGATTAACCTATATAACCTCTATTGATAAACTTAATATGGATCCTTTAATGTTTCACATGCCTTTAGATACTTCTATCGAAATCTGTGATACTAAAGATGTTGGATTAGCTTTAGTCAACGCAATTGAGTGTGATGAGGTATGGGGTGAAATTTTCAATTTAGCTGGTGGAAAACAATGTAGAATAACATATAGAGAGTACCTTAACGATATGATGGAGATTTTTGGATTAGGCAGAAATTTCCTACCTGAAGAAGGATTTGCTGAGAAAGACTTTCATTGTGGCTTTATGAATACTAATAAATCTCAAAACCTCCTAAAATACCAAAAACATACACTTGAAGATTATTATAGAGAAGTTAAAATTAGAATTGGCCCTAAAAGACATTTTATGCCCGCTATTAAATGGATGATTCGATTCAATCTCTTAAAAAGATCGGAAACTTATCGAAGATACAAATTTTTCAGGAAAAAAGCTGGAGCGTTTACAATTTCAGAAAATAAACTAATTAGAAAAATTTTAGCAGCGAATTTTAATCGAATAGAACTTCTAGAAAATAAACTGGAAAAGTTGGAAGAACTAACAGCAAGTTTTATCGAACGCGAAAAGGAAACCTCAACTATAAATCAAGCTCAATCAGCGTAGTAGAATAATTAAAAGTTATGAATTAAGCATCTTTCTTATTTAGAAACATAAATACGCCATAGATTGAAGAATCAGTTGTTTTTGATTATATCATTAATTGGATTTTCAGCTTTTTCTTATATCGTCAAATAGAAAATAATAAAATATATAACATAAAAACTAACATAAATAATAAATTAAATAAAATTTTATTAAAAAAAGTAAATTTTTCGACATAAATCCGTCAAAAATGTCGGAAAATGATAAATGATAAAAAATAATTAACCACAGAAATTATTATATATAATAATAAAAATTGAGGTGGAGTAAGAAAGAAAATGGAAAAATCTGAAAATCATCGGATTGGATACTATGCTTGCCAGTGAGGAATCAACATAAAAAGAAACGTAGATTGCGATAAGCTAGTTGAATTTGCAAAAAATTTAGATGGCGTTATAATATCTAAAACTCACGCATTCCTTTGAACAGAAAGTGGGCAACAAGAAATCATTGATGACATAAATGAGAAAAATCTAGATTGTATTGTTGCTTCCGCTTGAACTCCTCGAACTCACGAACCGATTTATAGAGGATCCCTCTCTAAAACGGATTTAAACCCCTATCATTTTCAAATGGTTAATGTGAGAGAACATTGTTCTTGGTGTACTGAAGATAATGAAGAGGCATTGAATAAAGCAAAAATATTGGTTAACAGTGGAATTAATAGAGCAAAATCTTTGGAGTCTGTTCCTGTAAGAACCGTTCCTGTCGAAAAAGCCACTTTAGTAGTTGGTGGAGGTATAGCTGGAATGAACGCAGCTTTAGATCTAGCAAACGAGGGAATAAAAGTGTATCTGGTAGAGAGTAAAACTACAATTGGTGGAAGTATGTCCAAGTTGGATCGTACTTTTCCAACAGACGATTGTAGTATCTGAATTTGCGGCCCGGTTATGCTTAAAGTCAATAGAAACGAAAACATAGAAATTCTCAGTTATAGTGAAGTGAAAAGAGTGGATGGATATGTTGGGAATTACAATGTAATCGTGGAAAAGAAACCACGATATGTTACAAATGATTGTAATGGATGTGGAGCTTGCGCAGAAGTCTGTCCTATTACTACTTCAAATTACTTTGACGAACACTTAGGACCAAGAAGAGCTATAGACATCGCATTTGGACAAGCGGTGCCATTCTTATATGACATTAATCGAGATGTATGCGTAGAATGCTTTAGCTGTGTTGAAGCTTGTGAGCTAGATGCGATAGACTTCAGTCAAGTATCCGAAGAAGTCACATTTAAGGTAGGAACGATTATTGTAGCAACGGGGTGGGATATTTACGAACCAGACGGAGAATATGGATATGGAAAGTTTGAAAATGTCATTACTCAATCCCAACTTGAAAGAATTCTAGCTCCAAATGGACCTTTAGAAGGACATGTTCACAGAATTTCAGACACTAAAGAACCCGAAGAAATTGTGTTTATTCAATGCGTTGGAAGTCGTGATACGGAACGACCTTATTGTAGCGGAGTTTGCTGTATGTTAGCGCTTAAAAACGGAAAATTGCTTAAGGAAGAATTTCCAGATGCAAATATTACAATATGCTATATTGACATGCGAACTAACGAAAAGGGCTTCGAAGAATATTATCAACGGGCTAAACAATCAGACATAAGAATGATTCGTGGAAAAGTTGGAGAATTTTCTGAAGATCCGGAGACAAAGAATGTAAACATTCGAGTGTACTCGTCTTTAACCGACGAAATCATTAAAATCAGTGCTGATCTAGTAGTGTTATCCACAGCTGCATTACCTTCAAAGGGCACGGAGCAGATTTCAAGAATTTTAAACTTAGACGCGGATAAAAATGGATTTTTAACTGAATCTCACTTTGGATTAATGCCACAAGAAACTAAAACAAAAGGCATTTTCATTGCGGGGTTTGTCCAAGGTCCAAAGGACATCGCTTATTCGGTATCTCAAGCTAGAGCTGCCGCGAGTAAGGTGGCTGAAGTAACCGCTCCAGGAGAAGTAGAAATTGAATTAATAATTGCAGAAGTTTCTAAGGATCTCTGCATTACATGTAGAAGATGCGAAAAAGCATGCCCAAAGAACGCAATAACGGTTAATGATGAAGAAGGGACAATTGTTGACGAAATAAACTGCGATGGCTGCGGGATTTGCGCTACATGTTGTCCAACTAACGCGATAGATATTAGATACTTTAGAGATTATCAATTATTTACTGAAATTGATGGAATGTTAGAGGGAGGTTAGAAGATATGGAAAACAATTTTAAAATTCTGTTGTTTGCTTGTTTGAAGTGAGGATATTCTGCTGCGGATTTAGCTGGTGTTTCTCGGATGAAATACACGGCATCAGTCAAAATCATAAAAGTAAGGTGTACGGGAAGAGTTGACGTAAAACATATCTTATATGGGATAAAAGCTGGGGCTGACGGGATCATGATTGTTGGATGACGACCAAATGAATGTGAATTCAAGCAAGGCAATTTTACTGCTCAAAGACATGTTGATTTAGCTAATAGAATATTAGATTCCAGAGGTTACGGAAACCAAAGAATTAACATGTACTGGTTAAGCGGAGCAGAAGCGGACAAACTAGTTAAGAGTGTCGAAGATGCTTATGAAAAGATAAAACGTTCTGGACCCAATCCGATAAAGCTCATGGATGTTAAAAAAGCAAAGCAAAAAGTAATTACTCCTGTAGAATGATTCCTATAAAAAAATTATAGTTATAGGATGACTTACCTAGCGAAGGGAAAGGAGTTTAATAAGATTTTTATTAATGAATAAAATTTATTGTAAATAAAAAGGTAAATGAATATAATATGGTTCAAGTTGTAAATAGTAATTCATTTAAAGGAATTTCTCCCATAGATTTAATGGAAGCTACATATCAAGCTTCAGGAAACTTTCAAATTAGAGCTTTTTTTGAAGCTAAAGACGAAATATTGAAAGCTGGTAAATTTTCTGAAAATCAATTTTACAGGATCCTAGATGCAATGGTGGATGCTGAAACAGAGCGAAAACTAATATTAGAGAGACTTAAGGATAAGAATCCACTATTCTTAGAAGAAATTGTTAAGGAAATCAAAGATTTTCCAGCTGATAATATTATCAGAGATGTAATCTATTTAAAAGAGCAAGGATACGTTCAAGAACATGTAGAAGTCAAGACTAAAATGGTTGTTAAAAAAATTAAGGGAGAGGAAAAAGAAGTAGAAGTTAAGGAATATTTTTATAGATATCAGGCAAAGGAACAACCGATTGAACATTATTTTGAACCAGTTACTATAGTTTTTAACGCTGGTGTTTGTTGCCAATGTGGTTGGTGTTCTTCAATTTGTCCTGTAAATGCTATAGAACTGACTGCAGACACTCTTGAAGTTGATAACGACACCTGTATGAAATGCGGACTGTGTTTTTCAGTATGTCCTCGATCCTTTTCAATAGATCAAGCATATAAAAGTATTAAGAAATTGGATAAATCATTGACTTGGTCAGACAAAATTGGCGCTTATATAAATACATATACTGCTACTACAACCAAAGACGAAATTAAGGAAGTTCGCCAGGATGGTGGGATCGTAACCTCCATTTTAGAATATCTTTTAAAAAATAAACTTGTCGACGCTATTGTAGCTGTTAAGCATTCTAAAGATATCTGGAGGCCTGAACCTATAATTATAGATGATATTAAAGATCTTTACGAAACTGGAGGAACTAAATACGCGAATTCTCCTTCTTTAAATATTATTAGTGATGCAAAGAAATATGATAAAATAGCATTTGTTGGAGTTCCTTGCATGATGAAAGCAATTGAAAAAGGTGTTTTATTTCCGAGTGGATTACCATTTTTTAACAATATTAAGTATAAAATTGGCTTATTTTGCATGGAGTCTTTTCCATATTCTGAAATTATTAAGTTAACAAAAGATAAATTCGATAAAGAAATCGACCAGCTAACCAAAATGAACATAGACAAAGGTAAGTTTATAATCAATTTAAAATCGGGAGAAGAATTAAGTGTTGATCTAAAAGAAGTCCAATCTTATGCGAGAGATAACTGTCACTTTTGTGAGGATTTAACTTCTGATTATGCAGACATCTCTGTAGGCTCAATAGGTTCGCAAGCAGGATTCTCCTCGGTAATAACTAGAACTAAAGATGGAGATAAACTCTTTAACAAGGTAGTTAAAGCCGGTTTAATAGAAACAAAAAGTTTAAAGGAGGTTAAACCTGGTCAAGGATTACTTGAAAGAATTGCGGGAGTAAAAAGAAATAAATGTAAGGCAATTGAACTACATTCAAAATAAATTTAAAGCAATGTCTATATCATGAAGGCAAAAATATTTGAAGATTTAATAAAGGAAGTTCATGAAAAAGGAATTTGTCAAGAATGTGGGGGATGCGTAAGTTTCTGCAGTTCGGCTGAGTACGATATCATTGGTTATAAAGATCCTCATACACCTCCTGAATACATCCATAAAGATCAATGTCTTAAGTGCGGAATTTGTTATTTAATTTGCCCACAAACTCATATTTTAGATAGCGAACTCAACAAAACATACAAATTTACTGATTTTAATTCCATGCCAATAGGGAATTACGATGATATCTATTCTTGTCAAGCCACTGATAAAGAGTTTCTGGAAAACGGAACTGATGGTGGCGTAGTAAACTCGATACTGAATTTTATGATAGAGAAAAAATTAATTGATGGAGCTATAGTATCTAAAACTCTCGCACCATTTTCAAGAGAAGCTTCTTTTGCTAAGAGTAAAACAGATTTATTACAAAGTTCAGGAATGAAATTAGATATTTCGTCACAATTGGAAGAAATTCAGAAGTTTTCTACTTACACTCATTCAATTCCAGAATTGAATCGTTATAAATTTAAGAAATTAGCAGTAATTGGCACTCCTTGTCAATTTAATACAATAAGGTGCATGCAAGACTTAGGAGTCACCCCCTCCGAGAATATGGAAATCTGTCTGGGATTGTTTTGTTATGAAAATTTTTATTTTAAAAAATCACAGGTAGAGAAGTTTGAGACGGATTTTAACATCAAATTTTCTGATATTAAAAAAATTAATATTAAAGAAGACGTTATTTTTAAATTAATGGATGATGGAATTGGGGAAAAAATAATCCATATTCCATTTAATCATCTGAAGAATTATATGCGTCCAGCTTGTAACGCTTGTAATGATTTCTCTAATATTTACGCGGATATTTCATTTGGGGGTTTAGGATCGTCTGACAAATACACTACTGTTATTACTCGAACTGAAAAAGGAAAAAATCTATTTTCCCAAGTTCTCGATGCTGGAATTATTAAGTGCGCAGATTTAGATTCAAGTAAGAAAAAGACTATGATTGAGTTGATTTCCCAATTTTCTCAATCAAAAATAAAAAGAAAAGAAGAATTTATGAAGAATTTAGAGTAGAGAGGAGTAAATTATAACAGAATCAAAAAAAGACTTCAAGAAAGAAGATGACTTAGATGACACATCAGAATATCTTGATAAAATTTACAATCCTGATTTAAGAAGTATCTTAAGGAGTTGCTATCAATGTGGTCGTTGTAGTGGGGTTTGTCAGTTAAGCAAAGTCCAGAAATATACACCTAGCAAAATTATTCAACTCATCATAGAAGGTTTTGAAGAAAAAGTACTTGAGAGCGAGACCTTATGGGATTGTTTAACTTGCAATCAATGCCTTAAAGATTGTCCCGAAAACATTAACTTTGCTGAATTAGTAAGGATGGCTCGATATAAAATGAGACAATCAATAAAAAAGAATGTTGATGAGTTGATAGCACATAAAGGAGTTTACACAACAATCACTGAAATAATGAGCCAACCTTATATTAATCCAGATAGATCTCTCGAATGGGTACCAAAAAACATAAAAATTGCTGATAAGGGCAATGTTTTATATTATGTTGGGTGTATTCCTTATTTTAATTACGAATTTGATAAAATAGATTCTATAGCGTTAAGTACCTTACAAATTTTAAGTAAAATCGAAAAAGAACCAATTGTTGTATTCAAAGAAGAAATCTGCTGTGGTCATGATGTCTACTGGGGACAAGGAAAACTAGAAATATTTATTGAATTGGCAAAGAAAAATATTAAAATGTTTGAGAAGGCCGGAATCTCCACTATTGTTACTGCCTGTGCCGAATGCTATAGAACTTTTAAAGTTGATTATCCAAAACTATTTGAAGATTTTAACCAAAAATTTGAAGTAAAACATATAATTGAATACATTTACGATATTTGGAAAGAAGGTAAAATTGAATTTGTAGGAAAAAATGAATCTGAGGAGGAAATATCGTTTACATATCACGATCCTTGTAGGTTAAGCAGATTTTTATCCGATGATAACGCTATTACTGATAATACGCGCGAAATTTTTAAAGAATTCCAAAAATTAGGGTATAAATTTACTGAAATGGAACATAATAAATCAAACTCTTTATGTTGTGGTGTGAATTCTTGGATGAATTGTAACGAAAAATCAAAAGCTCTTCGATACAAAAGAATGCTTGAAGCCAAATCTGCAGGGAGTATACTGTTAACCGCTTGTCCAAAATGTAAAATTCACCTTTCATGCTTACAAGATGATTATAAGGACATTTCTTCAATCGAAATATCAGATTTCTCAGAGTTTTTGGTAAATCACATTAAAGTTATTGATTCCAATAAAATTAGTGAGGTTAAAAAATAATGGAAGGAGCCGTATTAGTCATTGGGGCGGGTATTGCCGGGATACAGACCTCTCTCGATTTAACAGAGCTCGGGTTTAAAGTATATCTCGTAGAAAAAACGCCATCAATCGGGGGTCGAATGGCACAGTTAGATAAAACTTTTCCAACAAACGACTGTTCGCTTTGTATCCTTGCGCCTAAGATGGTCGAGGTATATAGAAATCCAAACATCAAATTAATGACTTATCACGAAGTTACATCAATTTCAGGAGAACCAGGTAATTTTGATGTTACCGTTTTAAAGAAACCAAGGTATATAGATGAGGAGAAGTGTAAAGGGTGCGGAGATTGCGCAACAAAATGCCCTAAAATACAAGTACCCAACTTATTCGACATGAATCTTGGTAAACGGAAGTCAGTGTATATTCCGTTTCCTCAAGCAGTCCCTCCAATATATTTAATCGATCCAGAGTTATGTTTAAAGCTAACCAAAGGAGTATGTGGCGTTTGTGAAAAAGTATGCGAAGCAAAGGCAATTGATTATGAACAAAAACCGCAAGAAATTAATATAAAAGTAGGCGCTGTAGTAGTAGCCACTGGTTTCGATATGCCTGCGGGTGAATTATCTTCAAGATGGGGGTATCGATTTCAAAATGTAGTAAGCGCTTTGGAATATGAAAGGATCTTGTGTGCGTCGGGTCCATTTGGAGGTCATGTTCTAAGACTTAGTGATGAAGAAGAACCTGAAAAAATAGCTTTTATTCAATGCGCAGGATCAAGAGATTTACATGAAAATGTCCCCTACTGTTCAAGTGTGTGCTGCATGTATACTGCGAAGGAAGCTATAATAACTACCGAACACTCAGAAAATACTAAATGCTTTGTATTTAGACACGATATAAGAGCCTATGGTAAAAACTTCTATGAATTTACCCAAAGAGCTCAAGATGAATATGGAGTGAAGTATTTTCAAACAAAAATAAGCATTATCGAAGAAGATCCAGAAACCAACGATTTGCTTATTCATTATGAGGATTTGAAAACTGGAAAGTTTAACGATTTTCGAGCAAATCTAGTAGTTTTAGCAACACCGTTGGTTCCTAAAAAGGAAATAAGGGAATTAGCAAATATTTTAAATATTGAGCTTGATAAATATGAATTCTTCAAAGAGAAGTCTTATTTTAATAAATCCTTATCATCGAGGGAAGGGATTTTCTTATGTGGTTTTTGTCAAGGGCCGATGGATATTCCAGAAACAGTCGCTGACGCGAGTGGTGTAGCATCTCAGGTAGCTACTTTACTCTATTCCGCTAAATTTACCCAAGTAAGAGAAAAAGAATATGATGTAGATGAAAAAGAAGTAAATCCTTTTGATGAACCGAGAATAGGCGTACTTATATGTCATTGTGGGATCAACATAGGTAAATATGTTGATGTTCCCAATGTTAGAGATTATATAAAATCGTTGCCAAATGTAGTTTACTGCGAAGATAATTTATATTCATGCAGTTCTGATTCCCAAGAACAGATTAAAGAAAAAATCAAGGAACATAATCTTAATAGATTTATCGTAGCTTCTTGTACTCCAAGAACTCACGAACCGCTATTCCAAGAAACGTGTCAAGAAGCTGGTCTAAATAAATACTTGTTCGAAATGGTAAACATTAGAGATCAATGTTCTTGGGTTCACATGACTGAAAAAGAAGCTGCTACTGAAAAATCCATGGATTTAATCAGAATGGCAGTATCAAAATCCAAATTACTTAAACCTCAAAAAGAAGAGAAGATCGAAGTTATTCCAACAGCTTTAGTAATAGGCGGAGGTGTTTCAGGAATGACTGCGTCCTTAGAATTAGCTAATCAAAGGTTTAAAACATATCTCATAGAAAAAGAAAAGAAGTTAGGGGGAAATTTAAACAATTTAAACATACTTTATCCCATCCAAGAGGATGCTTCTATCTTTTTGAACAATATAATTGATAAAGTTGAAAGTAATAACAACATTGAAGTTCATCTTGAGTCAACTATAAAAAATGTCAAGGGATATATCGGAAATTACGATGTCTCTATTATTGACTCTAAGGATAAACTAACAGAGATAAAAACTGGAGCGATAATCGTCGCTACAGGCGGCCAAGAATTCAAGCCTAACGGATTATTTCAGTATGACGGCAAAAATAAACAAATAATGACACAACTCGAAGTCGAGCAGAAATTACAAGATACGGATAAATCGTGGCTTGAAAAATTAAAACGTGTTACTTTCATTTTATGCGCTGGTGCTAGACAGAAGGAAGGTATAACCTATTGTTCTAACATATGTTGCGGAACATCAATTAAAAATATTAACATCCTCAAGGAATTAAACCCAAACTTAGAGATTGTTGTATTATATAGAGATTTTCAAATGGCTAAAAAAGATTTCGAAGAGTATTATCGTAATCGAAGAAAAGATGCAATATTTTTGCGATATGATTTAGAAAATCTTCCAAAAGTAGCTAAAGTAGCTAAATCGCCTGAAAAATATAAAGTAGAAGTATTCGATACTAATTTACAAGATAATCTCGATTTTGAAACCGATTTAATCGTTTTAGCTACGCCTATGGTTCCTGCAGACAATCTTAAAGACTTGGCAATGATGCTCAAAGTTCCTTTAGATAGAACAGGTTTCTTTCTAGAAGCCCATGTTAAACTGAGACCATTAGACTTTGCTACGGATGGTATTTTTCTTTGTGGCGTCGCACAATGGCCCAAAAACATACAAGACTCTATATCACAAGCAAGTGGGGCTGCAGGTCGAGCAAGTAGATTTCTAAGCGCTGGAGAAATAACTACTTCTGGTTTGGTTGCAGAAGTAACTCAAAGTAAATGTATTGGTTGTGGAGATTGTGAGGAAGTTTGCCCATATAAAGCCATTGAACTAATAGAAACTACAAAAGATTTTGAGGATGTATCAATAATAGTAAAAAAATCATCTATAAACTCAGCTTTATGTAAAGGATGCGGTACTTGTGCAGCAACCTGTCCCGTTGGCGCGATATCAGTCAAGCACTACGATTTTGATCAAATTGGCGCGATGATTGATTCATATTTTTTAGAAAAAGTAAAAAACGGAGGAAGCACCTAATAATGACCGAGTCTAAAGAAAAACTCAATAAAAACAAAGATTTTGAGCCAGAACTATTGGTGTTCTGCTGTAACTGGTGTAGCTATGCGGGCGCAGACTTAGCAGGGGTATCAAGATTTCAATATCCTCCTAATATTCGAGTTATTCGGGTAATGTGTTCGGGTAGAGTAGATCCTTCTTTTGTGTTGAAAGCTTTAAAAGATGGAGCAGATGGTGTCCTTATTAGTGGATGTCATATTGGCGACTGTCATTATATAAGCGGTAACGAGTTCGCTAAAAAAAGGTTTGAAAGAATGCATAAAATTATTATCAAGCAACTTGGGATAAATGAAAAACGTGTACGATTAGAATGGGTTTCTGCTTCTGAAGGAAAAAGGTTTGCAGAAGTAATTACCGAATTCACAAACCAAATAAAAGAATTAGGCCCATTAGAAAATTAAAAAATTTATTGATTTTATTTAGTTATTTCTTTTTCTTTGTCTAGTTATGGAAGTTCCTTTGCTAGCATATTTAGAATTGTTAATACAATTATTAATATTAAAGATATAACTAAAATTACTCCATATACTAAGGAAATTCCTCCAAAATTAAAGAAGACTTCAAAAGTTGTAGGGACAAAAGCAATTCCAATAAATAGCCCTGCTGTAGTTAAGCCGGCTAGAGCTCCTCTCCTTTCTTGAGATAATATTTGACTGTAATACATGAGAGATGTAAATAATAATCCCCCCGCGAAGCCCATAAATATCAAACCTGTAGTAGTTAAAGCAAGGGCTTCAAAACTATTATTACCGAAAATAACTAAAATGATGTCAGCCATAATAAGTGAAATCAATGCCATAGACAGAGTAAACCTAATTCCTCTCTTCTTAATCGTTATCCCCGCGATGTATCCAGATACGGAACCCATGATCCCAAATAATAATATAACCACACTTGAAATATTCTCAGGAATTACATGTGTAAATGATCGCGAAGTCCATATAATCGTTGCACTAAAAGTATGGGAAACCAAAAAAGCTGACAAAATCAATAGTAATACTACAGTTCTTCGAATTTCTTTCCCCAATTGTAAGAAAAATACTCGGATTTCCATTTCTGATGTAGTTTTTGGTTGGTTTCTTTTTAGATTAAAGATTATTATGAATCCTATACCAGTTATAACTACAAAAATTATGTAAAGATATCTCCACCCCAATATTAATATTTGTCCAGCTAGTAAAGGACCAACTCCAACTGCCAAATTAGCAACAGCCCCAAGTAATCC
>JAGXNP010000054.1 GCA_019894885.1 Promethearchaeota archaeon
CTACTATATTACAACCAGTATAAACTGATTCTGCGGGCATCGTCGTTAAAGTTCCGGTTCCGCAACAAAGATCCAATACGGAATCGTTTCGTTTAATATAAGGTGAAATTAAGTTTATAACGGTTTCCCTTAGCTTCTGTTCTCCTATGATACTAAGGCCGATCTTCATTGAACTATCATAAAACTTTGATATTATGGCGTCGTATACCCATCTATAGCGATCTTGCGTTTTTAATTTCTTTTTCTTAGGTTTTTTCATAGACTTACCTGAAATACATTACCATTCAAGCTCTAGTAATAACTTTTATTATAAAGATATTAATTTAAAACTAAATTTAAGAGACTTTTATGTTTATTGGTAATTACATATAAATCTCTTTTATAAAAATCATACCAGATTGGAGGTAGTCAAGAAAAATACAATGAAAATTCAATAGTGTTAGTTCATGTAGCCGCAATTCTTTTGGGATGTTTGGATTGTGCTTTTAAATTTTCTTGCAATAGTCTATTAACGAGCTTAAATCTTATATCCCGAAATTTACTAATATCCCATAAATTATTTAATTCTTGAGGATCGTCACTTCTATTGTAGATATCTCCAAAATTGTCTAATCCTTCGTAGATCGTTAATTTATAATCCTCAGTGATCAAGTGCCTTAACCGGGCTTCTAGAGGTCCCACTTCTTCATCGTTTTCTATTAAAATACAATCTCTTATTTTTTCATTAGGATCTTTTAAAATTTGAGAGATGTCAAATCCTTGCATATTTGGGGGGTGATTTCGTTCCTTTATATTTAAGAGGTTAAGTATAGTTTTAGGAAGATCTATAGTGCTAACTAAAGATTCAGATACTCCAGTTGCAGAAAAACCAGGGACTTTCCAAATCAAAGGAATGTTTAATACACCGTTAAAAGGGCATGGTCCTTTGAAAAGTAATCCATGGTCGCCCATTAAATCTCCATGATCACTAGTAAAAATTACCATTGTATCCTCTGATAAGCCAAATTTTTCTAGAGCTGCAAATATCTTACCAATGCTATAATCAACATAACTTATTGCTGCATATGTTAGAGCAGTAATCTTCCGGACCTCTTCTTCTGTTGATTCACGCAAAAAGGCTTTTTTAAAGGGAGGATTCTTCAAATGGTATCCTAGATATTTATGTTGGTATAAATTTCGTATATCCTGAAAACTTGCTGGAAGTTCTATATCTTCAGGTTTGTACATTTCTTGAAATTTTTTTGGAGGGAAAAGAGGGTAGTGCGGATCTGGAAAAGAGCAATGCAAATAAAACGGTTTCTCTCCGTAATCTCCTTTATCGTATCTTTCTAAGAAAGCAGTTGATCTCTCTTGAACATAAGTGGTGTTGTAGAATTCCGCGGGAATTCCTTTACAAAATAAGCTGAAAAGGTTGTCATAGTTTTGAATTCTATCTTTCATATCTTCTGCGATTTTAGGCGCTCTTTCTTCCAACCATTCAGTATAGTGTCCAGCACACACTGTTCCATTTCCTGATATAAGTTCAACCTCATCATATCCATAGTAGGGGAGAGGAAAATTAAGACCTACTGGATCATTTTTCCCCTTATCAACTGCCCAACTAATAAGGCTTTCAGATGATCTTGTTTTATGCTTAAAAGGACCTAACCAAAATTGATGGTGTAGCTTTCCTATTGCAACTGTATGCCAGCCTCTTTTTTGGAGCACTTTTGTAATTGTAGGAATATCTTCATTCAGGTTTATTCCATTGCTTCTTACACCATGCACATTGGGATATAACCCCGTAAGTAAAGTTGCTCTGTTTGGCATACAAATAGGATTAGTGCAGAAGTAATTAGTAAAACGCACACTCTCTCCCGCTAATTTATCAATGTTAGGTGTTTGTACTATAGAGTTTCCAGCACAACCCAGGTGATCAGCCCGTAGAGCATCAGTAATGATAAATAGAACATTCATTTTCTCCTTCATAATTCCTCAAGGATTACAACTTCTTAGTAGGTTATTGTTTTATTCTATGATTTCAAGTATTATTTTTAGAAATATTTATAAGTTTGCTTTTAATTTACCTTTTAATACACAATAATAAAGGGATTTAGAAGTAATGTTGCTTCAAAACGGAAATAGAACAGCATTTATTAATTCTTTTAGGAAAGTATATCCCTTTTTGTTGTTATTATTAAATCTTCTCTTATTATTACTATAATTTCCCCTCTCTTTTATTGTAAGAAAGGAGAGATCTTTCTCTCGAGGGGGGAATGCGCTATGAAATTAATAAATTTAAAAAGGTAAAAGAAAATGGAAAAAAACAATGATGTGAGTGTTTCACAAATAATGGAAGAAATTCGAGATTCACTCATACTCCCAGAAAAAGCGTATTTTTTCGATACTACACTCCGTGATGGTGAACAAACTCCTGGTATAAGTTTCACTCATAAAGAAAAGATATCAATCGCACAAACCCTAAATGAGATGAAAATTGATGTAATTGAAGCGGGATTTCCAGTTACTTCTAAAGGTGATTTTGAAGCATGTAAAGCTATTTCAAAATTAGGGTTAGATTCTGAAGTAATAGGATTAGCGAGGATGGCAAAACTTGATATAGATAAAGTTATTGAAGCGGATATGGATAGTATTCATGTTTTTATTGCAACTTCAGACATACATCTTAAATCCAAACTTCAAATGAGTCGTGATGAAGTAATAGAACAAATTAATAAATATGTTTCTTATGCTAAAGAGCATTACTCAACTGTATTATTTTCAGCTGAAGATGCAACTCGTTCCGATTTGGATTTCTTAATTAGAGCAAATTTAAATGCAATTGAAAGTGGTGCAACGAGAATTAACATTCCCGATACTGTAGGTACAATATCACCAAAAGCGTTCGGATATATGGTAAAATATGTATACAAAGCAATTCCAAGTGACATTAGAATAGCAGTACACTGTCATAACGATTTTGGACTCGCCGTCGCGAACACTATTGCTGGTTTCGAAAATGGAGCCTCAGAAGCACAAACTACTATTATGGGTTTAGGAGAACGAGCAGGTAATGCTTCTTTTGAAGAAACAGCAATGTCACTCTATGCTCTGTATCACTTACCAATGAATATCATTACGAAAAAGATATTTCCCACTGCGAAGCTTATCGAAAGTTATTGTGGCGGTAAGGTTAAAATAGGACGCCTTCAGCCTTTGATAGGACAAAACGCATTCTCTCATGAAGCGGGCATTCACGCCCACGCCATGATTAAAAACGCGCGAACCTATGAACCAATCACGCCTCAGTTAATTGGAATAAGCAGATCTGACAGTGTAATGGATATTTTAAAGCAATCAATTAAATTTGGAAAACATAGTGGTGGACATGCGTTAAAAGCAAAATTAGGAGATCTTGGAATTAATACGAATGATCAACAATTCGTTAAGATAATGAATCACATTAAAGATTTTGGAGATAAAGGACATGAAGTTTCTGAAGAAGATTTTTTAGCGATTGTTAAGGATGTTATGGGAGAAATACCCGAAGAAGAACAATATGTAATACTGGAAGAATTAACAGTTTTGACTGGTTCTATAACCCCTAGCTCAACTGTGCGCTTAAAAATTAGAAATGGAGACTTCATAGAAAAAGTCGCTTCTTCAGTAGGAGTTGGTCCAGTAGATGCGTCAGTCAATGCTATTATTAAATGTTTTAAACCTATGAGTAATATTAAATTATTAAACTTCCAAATTGATGCGATTACGGGAGGAACTGATGCCTTAGGACATGTGACCATCGAAATTTTAGACATTGAAAGTAAAATCATAGTTAAAACAAGTGCTACCCATGAAGATATTGTGATGTGCTCGGTTTTAGCTCTTGTAAAAGGTTTGAATCTTATAGTTAAAAAAAAAAGTGTTGAAATGGAAAAAATCCCTTTTAAAAAAATCGAATGATGCAAATTATGGGTTTGACAATTACAGAGAAAATTCTTAGAGACCATTGTCAGAATAAAAAAGCCGTTGCTGGTGATTATATTATGGCTGAAATCGATAAATGTTTAGCTAACGATATTACTGCTCCCATAGCCATAGAAGTATTTGAAAAAGTAATAGAGGATTCTAAAGCTGAAGTTTTTGAATCTTCTAAAATCGTTTTAATCCCTGACCATTTTACTCCAAATAAGGATGTGGCTTCTGCTGCTCAGTGTAAAATCCTTAGAGATTTTGCTACTAGACATAATATTACTAACTATTTTGAGGTTGGAAGAGGAGGCATTGAGCATTGTCTTGTACCAGAACAAGGATTAGTGAACCCAGGAGAAGTTTTTATTGGGGCCGATTCACATACATGCACATATGGTGCACTCGGGGCGTTTTCAACTGGAGTCGGATCTACAGATTTAGGCGTTGCAATGGCGTTAGGAAAATGTTGGCTTAAAATCCCAGAATCTATTAAATTCATTTATTCTGGTAGATTAAATGAATGGGTATCTGGAAAAGACCTGATTTTGTATACAATAGGAGAGATTGGCGTAGATGGAGCCACCTACAAAGCTATGGAATTTACAGGTGATACGATAAAAGGTTTACCTATGGCAGATCGGTTCACTATGTGTAATATGGCTATAGAAGCTGGCGGAAAAAGTGGAATTATTGAACCTGATAAAATCACCACATCATACTTAGAAGCTTTTAAAAAATTGGAAGATTGTTTCTATAGCAGTGACAAAGATGCTGAATATCATGACATAATAAATTTTGAATGTGCTAATATAGAACCACAGATTGCACTGCCTCATTCACCAGATAATGTTAAATCCATTTCAGAAGTGCACAATATGAAAATTGAATTAGATCAAGTAGTCATAGGATCCTGTACAAATGGCCGACTTGCAGATTTAAGAAATATAGCAAAAATCCTTAAACATCGTAAAATCAATAAAAAGCTAAGATGTATAATCATACCAGGAACGCAAAAAATATATCTAAAAGCAATAGAAAGAGGATATATTGAGAGTTTTGTTAATGCTGGTGCAATAATATCAACTCCTACTTGCGGACCTTGTTTAGGGGGTCATATGGGCGTCTTAGCGGAAGGAGAGAAAGCGTTATCAACAACGAATAGAAACTTCCGAGGGAGAATGGGGCATGTTAATAGCGAGGTTTTTTTATCAAGCCCCGTAGTTGCAGCTGCTTCCGCGATAAAAGGGTATATAACCTCCCCAGAATATTTATAAGAAAAAAAGTGAGATTGTAAATGATTGGAAAGGTAATTAAGTATAATTTAAAAAACATCAATACTGATCTAATAATTCCTGCCAGATATTTGATTAAATCAGATGATATTTATTTAGCACAACACTGTATGGAGGATTTAGATCGCGATTTCGTAGAAAAAGTTAAAACCGAAAATTATCAAATCTTAGTCGCTGACTCCAATTTTGGATGTGGTTCAAGTAGAGAGCAAGCACCTTCTGCGATTAAAGCGTCAGGAATAACATGTCTCATCGCACCTTCTTTTGCACGGATTTTTTTCAGAAATGCTATCAATATTGGCTTACCAATAATAGAATTTCCCAGTATTGGAAAGCTAAAAACAGATGATATTTTGAATATCCATTTTGAAGAGGGATTAATGAAGAATATCTCTACTGCTGAAGAATTTCAAGTCAAAAAACAACCCAGCTTTTTACAACAAATAATTTCTGCTAAGGGTTTGATTAATTTTGCTCGAAAGCAAATAGAGTAATATCTCTCTAGACTAAAGGTTGAAATATTTTCCTATCTATTAACGAGAATATTGTTTCTATATCCTTTGAATTATAACCTTTATCTTGTATTAATTGTGTAGTAAAGCAGTATTTGGTCTTATTAATTTTCATTAAATTCAAAGCTTTATTTATAATACTTTTCTCATGTGTACTGATTTTTGTTTTATCTGTCATTACGACTTTTAAAGGATATAGAAAGGCTGTTCCTAAATGTTTTTTGATTAATTCTTCCATGTTCTTAAATGGTTCAACATCGCCGTTGAATGATTTAAGAAAAGTTCCGTATTTCTCTTCAATTTCCAAAGATAAAGCGCTGATTGATTCATAAAAAGGTTCAGTAGGAAGCTCTTTCATTATTAAGATTAATCTGAAATTCTTGAACTCGGCCATAAGGATTTTTGAATTTTGGTAATCTAATTTGATAATTTGCGAATGATCTTTAGAGCCTGTGAGTTCGATTCCAAAGGCACGAATTGCTTCTAGAAATCCAGAAAGTAATACTGTGTTCAATTGTTTTTCGATAAAAACTTGATCGTACACATTCAATGAAGTTTTTTTTTCTATTATAAGCACATAATTCAAATTTAAAATATCTGTACATTTATTATAAACTGCTTCTTTTCGAGCGATATTCTTTTTCTTATTATTCTTTATTAACACATAAGAAGATGCGGAAACGGTTGAGGTAAGTCCGATGATTATGATTATTGAAACAACCATAAACCAATCAATAGTGAAAGGTAGAGTAATTGTAAAAACTTGTGTAGCTAATCCCGCATCAATACCATTAAACCAATAGATATACGCTCTATAATCACCGTCTATTGCTGTTTGTGGTAGTGCATAAGTAAAGGAGGAGGAATCTGAAAGAATAGTTTTGTTAAATGTATAAATTACATCGTTAAATGGATCAGTTAGAACGAAGTGATAATGTCCATTCAGAACAGGATCTGAGATAAAGAATTTCAATTCTTGGCCTGCTAGAAATTCTGTTCTATCAACATCTAAATCAAATGATATTCTTGTCGAATTTCCAGTTATCAACCAATCAACTCCATCCAAAATGGCATCATTAGGAATAAATATCGAGTGATTTACATCGTCGATTTGAATCTGAGAGGTAATCTCAATGGAATCTCTTTTCACACTTAAATTATACCAATTATTTGGAAAAAAGAATTTAACAGAATAATTGCTGAATTCTCTGAAAAGTAGAGGTGCGATACTCCATCGATTATCATGATTTTCATCAATCATAACACTACTTTGACAATCTAAGTCTTTACTCATTTTTATGCTATAATTTAGATTAAAGTCTAACTCAATCGAGTTATTATTCATAATTGGAATGTTTAGATTTGGTCCATCTGGATTATGATTTAAATTAGTTACCATAATATTTCCTGAACCAGAATACACGCCATTTTTTACACTATAAGAATCCCCGTTTATGTTAACTGTCATGTTAATATCTTGGGGAAAAAAGCTTCTATGTACTTTTTGATTCAATTTATAGAGAAGAGATGTATTTTTAACCCCATTACTCCATTCATCAATAAGTTCAGATAAATACAAATCGGGATTAGATGGATCAATGTCATTATAAGCCCAGTAGTATTCCGTTTTTGAATCTACAATAGTAGATCCATTTAGTACTAAGTAATAGCTACCCGTTGCTAAAGAAATTGAGTTAGGAAATATTTGTTTGTGCCATCCTGGCACTATAGACATATTTAAAAGGGTACTTGTATAAATCGTGTTGTTTGGTTTGTTATTACCATCTTGATATCCTCTGATCTGAACTTGAATTGTTTCAATAGTTGACTGACTTCTATAACCGTAAAGATCAACACCATAAAGAATTGTAGGTTCAGTCACATTGATCTGAATTCCATAACCGCAAGCTTTAAAAACTAAACTTTTGTAAAATATACGTTTGTACATGCCATAGTACTCATCTTCAATTATTTTAGTTTCTTGCCCGAGGTTGATATTGGTAAAATTTAATTGAATTTCGTTAAGATTCCAAGAAGATGAGGGTATTTCTATATTAATAGAGCTTACATTTTCTTTATTACCTGCTTTTTCTCCGAGCTCAAGTAAAGTAAAATTCGTTGGAAAAACTAAAGCACTTCCACCACTTTGGGCGGCTATAGGATTTATATTAAAAATTAATCCCATAAAAGAAATTAATAGAAAGAAGTTTACAACAATCAGAACTTCTAACTTTCTCGGCATTATAATCATGTATCCCTTTATTAAGACAAAAGGTTGATATAACTTCTGAATGAATTTTTAAAAATTATCATGAAAAATACATTCACATTATTTTTAGGCCTTTTTAGGTAAGTGCTAAACTAATTTATCACTTCCTCATAGATAATCATAGTTCTTTTATTTAAAGGTTTAAGGTATATTTCTACCCTATTTCTCCAAAAAAAAGAGAATTTAAAAAATTAGAGTTATATGTTTGAAAATCTTAATTGTTACATAAATTTTCTGCAGATTTGTAAGTCTTTGATTACTTCTTCTAAATTTGAAAAAGTGTTAATAAATTAATGAGAAAGATTGAACTTAAAATAGATATTCTTTTAACACGACGAGTATTATTTTTTCAATAGGAGAACTGATATTTGTAAATAAAATGTCAAAAAATACATTAAAAAAACCAGAACTACTTGCTCCAGTACAAAATTGGGCTTCTTTAAATAAATTAGGTGGTTTAGCTGATGCTATTTACTTTGGTGTCAAAGCGTATAATATGAGAGGTAATGCAAAAAATTTCGAAAGAGATGATCTTAAAAACATTGTAGATTTTTGTCATCATCAAAAACCACCAATTAAAGCATATTTAGCAACTAATATCTTAATCTACGATTCTGAGCTTCAAGATTTAGAAGGACTGATATCTAATGCTAAAAAAGCAGGAATCGACGCTTTAATTGCCCATGATGTAGCTGTAATCAAATTCGCTAATCGTGAGAAAATAAGGTTTCATATCTCAACTCAAGCAAATGTATCTAATGTAGAATCTGCAAAATTCTATGAAAATTTAGGGGCAGAAAGAATTATTTTAGCGAGAGAATTATCACTTAATCAAATAAAACTTATTAAACACCACCTAAATGAAGCGCAAATTGAGTGCTTTGTTCATGGTTCTATGTGTACCTCAATTTCTGGTCGATGTTATCTATCTGCGACAATTTGTGACTCTGAAGAATTCTCAGCAAATCGAGGTAAATGTGTCCAACCATGTAGGAGAGAATGGAGAGTTATTGATGATGAAAGCAACGAATTTATATACAATGGACAGATGTTCTTGAACACAAAAGACCTATGTATGATAGAACATATTCCAAAATTAATAGGTGCTGATATAGACGCTTTTAAAATTGAAGGTAGAATGAAGGATCCGCTTTATATTGAAACAGTAACAGCTTGTTATCGAGAAGCAATTGATAGTTATCTTAATGGTACTTTCACAAAAGAGAAAGTTCGAGATTGGTTAGAAAGATTAAATAAGGTTTATAATCGCGGATTTCACACAGGATTTTATTTTCATCGTCCAACTATTGAAGACATTGAATTAGAAAGTAGAGGAAATGTATCTCAATACAGAAAACATTATCTTGGAAAAGTTTTATCCTTTAATACAAAAAGCATGACAGCAAATATATTGATTGAAATCAAGGAATTTAACTTAAAAATTGGAGATGAGATAATAGTAATAGGAAATGAAACATATCATCATCAAAAAGTTAAGCATATGGTCTTTAAAGGAGAAAAAATTCAAAATATATATAAAAAACGATACGATAATCCTTTTAAAGTGAATCTGCGTTTAAGTAATGAGGTTCAGATAGATGATAAAATTTATATCATATATCAAACATAAGTTAAATGGTCTAAATGAAGAATCGTTTATATCTAACCCGAGTAGGTTGAAATATTAGATGGATTATGAAGATAAGAGAATTAAATTAATAGAACGTCTTAAAAAGAGAGATATTTTAACAAAGCCCAGTGTAATCAAGGCTATGTTAAAGGTTCCTAGACATGAATTTGTTCCTGAAGGTGCTATTGATTCTGCTTATATTGATTCTCCATTATCAATTGGTTTAGATCAAACCATAAGTGCCCCCCATATGAATGCTATGATGTGTGAAGCTTTAAATCTAAAGGAGGGAGAAAAAGTTTTAGAAGTTGGGACAGGCTCTGGGTACCACGCGGCCTTATGTGCTGAAATTGTTGCGCCAATAAACTCAAGTAACCCAGGGCATGTATATACTATTGAAAGACATAAAAATTTAGCAGAAAAAGCGAGAATTAGTTTAAGAAAAACGAATTATGAAACCCGTGTATCAGTAATAGTAGGAGATGGTACACTAGGGTATGAAGAAAATGCTCCATATGATAAAATACTAGTTACGGCATCATCACCAAAAAAGATTCCGCCCCCCCTAAAGGGACAATTGAAGGATGGAGGAATTCTCTGTATTCCAGCAGGTTCGCGTGAATGGGGACAGGATTTGTATATTATTTTAAAAAAAGGTAATGAGTTTGAAGTGGAAAAGGTTAGCGGCGTTAGATTTGTTCCATTAATCGGTAAATATGGATTTGATTAATTTTTTGAATCTTTGCTGTTTTCTATAACAAGTCTATCAAGATGATTCAGAAATTTTTCATCCCTTTTTATATCCTCCTCACTGAATTTTATTCCGAATAAAGGTTTAAATATCCAAAATAATATAACTGGAACAATAATATAGAGGAGGAAGTGAAGGGGAACGAATGCATAAATCGCTAACTCATAATTCATATAGTCTCCTGTATCTAAAGGAACAATAAAGGTCAATTGAAAATTAATAGAATCGTTTTTAGGAATCCCTCCCGTTTCAAGAGACATTTCAATCATTCCATTACAAGTCAAATTATCACCTTTGAAGAATTCGAGAGAGATTCCGTCCACGGAATAAGAGCTTCTTGGAGTGCCAAATTGGACTGATCTATCAAATACAAGTTCATTATTGCTTAAGTATAGAATAATAATCGATAAAAGTCCATAATTAACAACATCTCCAGTTGAGATCGGTTCAATGAAAGAATTAATAGTATATCGATCATTATCTGCACGATCTAAACTTAGAAGCAGATTAATACCTGCAGTACCATCGCTATATGAGTTAAAATAATCATCCTCTATATTGTAAACGCCAATAGCAAAAACATTTCTAAAGTCAAACGCAATTGATGTGACGCTGATTAAAATTAGCATGGAGATAATCAAACTGATAATAAAATACTTATTTCTTCTTTGTAGAGAGTTTGCTTTTATTTTAACTCATCTCACTAAAAAATAATACAAATCTAAATTACTTACGTATCTTAATAAACTTTATCAAAAATGTATTAACAATTATTTACAAAGCGAAAGATAAAATCAAACTTTTTCTATTTTAATCCTTGTTTACTTACAATTTTTAGAAATAAGAGTAGTAGAGAGAACAAGCTAAGAAGCCCGTTCTTTTAATCTCTTCTCCATCAGTTTTTTACGGATTTTTTTAACAAATTCATTATTATCAATCTCTTTCTTTAAAGAGCCATTTGAATAGGTATAGCCATTTTTTTCCCCATTTTTATAAAATCCCATAAAATTCAGAACCAGAGTAAAGATTAGTAATTATTAATGATATTAGAACATTAATATATTTAAAGCTTACATTTTCATAAGTTGTTATACACATCTGTTGATATTTAAAGAAAAATCTTAATTAATATTAATAGTAATTTCATATTCAAAATTTTTCTTAAGTTTGAATTGAGTGAGAAGGTTTATCCCTTGATAAATTTTGGTATACCCTACATCGGTGAACGCATATGCATTTAAAGGGAATTTAAAGATTTTAATAGATTCTTTATCTGTTTTTGATTTGGATGAGAAACTTAATTCAAAATTAAGATCATAAGATTCATCGTGTGCTTTAAAATGAAAGCCAGAATATTCAAATGGTTTTAATAGTGGGGGGGTTTTCCCTTCCAGAAACAACACTTGGTTACTTTCCCACTCAAAGTTATTGGGATCACCATTGAAAAAGAAAGGAAGGTCCACTCCTAAACATAATTGTTCTAGTATCCTTTTTAACACCTCTTCTTCTCCAGAAATTTTTTGAAAATTACCTTTTATTGTAATAACAATCTGATTTTCCTCAACATCGATTATCTTAAGGATCCTACAAGGGTAGTGCTCACCTGATTCTGGATCTTTTACTGTTCCAAACAGCTCTAATTCTACTATAGCGGATTTTCCATTTTTTTCATTTCTAATAATTTTAGATTCCCCGTTAATAAATGTTCCGAATTCGTAGTATTGATCAGTTTCAAGTTGTTTAAGCATTATATCGTTTTGAAAAAATCTCATACGCAACATGCTTTTCTTATAACGATCAACTATGACCTCGTCTTTATCTATCTCATAGTCCTCATGATACGCTTCAGGCCATCTCGTTAAAGTATTTAAAAGATTGTAAGATTTTGGTTTATAATCTAATTCAAATATAGTCCCTCCATCTGAGGGGTCTATATATAGGTTTAATATATTAGATTCAATTATAACATCCATTTTACTGTCTTTATTGAAATCTATGGGAGTAATTGAAATATAATTGATTGCGTACGAGTAGAATTCTGAATTCAAGTTATCTATAATATTTTCAGCGTTAATAAGATGAGTATACACAGAAAACCGTAAAAATTGCAAATATACACCACCGAATAATCCATGCCAGTAACTATCATTACATTGAGCTTTATATATTTCTGTCCAAGCTTTTTTTATTAGGTTGTTAGCTTCTGTTCTACATTCTTTCTGCACCAATATATCTAATCTGTTTTCAACATGAAGAAGTTTATCTCTAACATGGAGCATTTTCTTATGCATATTATTTGATTCTGGATATTTCACTAAGTAATATCTCCAAAAACCTCCTTTTAAAAATAGATATTCGTCATGTTTTTTAGGATCATCCTTTAAGTTTTCTCTAATTTTTTTAAAAGCTTTCCTTTCCTTAGTTGGTAAAACCCATTCTTCCATTTTATCGTAACTTGCAGTTGGTAGATATATTAAACTTTTCGCAGGATATTTTTCCATATATTCCGAAAGAGTAATAGACTTTATCCAGTTATTTTTGATTATTTGATCGAAGAATGCAGGAATAAATGGTTTCCCATTATCTCCATCTTTATGCCCCTCACCTTCGATATAACAAAATTGATGTGTGGTACCCCATACACCCATTTTTTCTGCATCTGAGATTAATAAAGCAATCCTATCACCTTCTTCATCAGCCTTATTCTTGAGATACTCAATAGATAAGTAAGTTGGTTTCCATGGTGTCAAATACCTTAACTCTTCATTAATTGGAAAGATTCTTAACGTTTTTCCTTCATCTTCAGTTACATAAGAATAAAGAGTATCGTTCTGTGTAATTCCTGTAGATCTAAAATGATTATCATCAACTATTACATATTTCAAACCAACTTGATTTAAAAAAGAAGGGTAGTTCGGTTCCCACACTCTTTCCGATAACCAAGCTCCTTTCACTTCTAACCCAAATTCTTCCCTTATCAGATTTGATAACATGATTATTTGAGCTATTTTATCTCGTGTTGGAATTATAGCAAATATTGGTTCATAATATCCCCCTCCAATTATTTCAATTTGCCCTTTCTTAGCCATAATTTTTAACATTTCAATAAGTTCTGGTTTATGTTTTAAAAACCACTCCAGTAAATTACCTGAAAAATGGAGTGTGACTTTTACCTGAGGATGTTTAAAAATCTGCTCAATTAAAGGATTATAAGCTTTATTATAAGCATCTTCAATAACAAAATCGAAGTTGTCAACTGGTTGGTGAAAGTGAAATACAATGGGAAGGTGAATTTGTTTTTCGGTCATAATATCGATGTTATAATTTTATAATATAACAAAATTAAGAAAGAATAACTTTAAATCTATTTGGATTCATTTATTTAGGTCAGAAGAAATCCTTTGAAATGTAGTTTTAATTCCCTAGTTATAATCGAATCATACTTCACATGTGTATTAAAATAGAAAAACATTTTAAAACTCTAAAAATATTAAACACTTTAAGGATAAACATATTATATAAAAAATATCCATGAAAACTTTTGAGAAATGTATCTTTAATTAAAACTGAGTGTCATTTATAATTATGAGAGATTTTTTTGATAAAAATTTGTTCCAAGAAGTATTTAATTCCAACGAATTTAAAGGATGGCTTCTTTCGAGAAGATGGTTTGGAGATAAATCGTTATTATCTAATTTATTATTTAAGATAACAGTTTACTACTTTAATATCATCTCAGAAAGTATTTTTTTAACGATAATCGAGGTTACCTACAATGAATATTCTAAAAAATACTTCCTTCCTGTCATAATCTACGAAAAAATTCAAGATATACTTGAACCTAACGAAACTACAAGAGAAAATGTTGTTAAACTAACTGAAAACACATTCAGCAAAATACTAGCACTAACTGTGTATGATAATCAAAAAGAAAAGATAATTTACCTGAATCTTGTTGAAGCAGAATATTGCGTTTTATTCTGGAAGAAAATGTTATTTGATAAGACAATTTCTGAAACATTCCCTAACATGTCATTAGAACTCACACTATATTCTGAACAGTTTGAAGATGAAATTAATATGCAGCAGGTACGCATTTTAATTGAAGCTAGTTTATATCCTGATCGGTATGAATATGGATTGCAGCAGTTAGGTGGGGGGAATACAACAAATTTGTTATTTTTATTAAAAATATCAAATAAGAAAAATTCTCATGAAAAACCTATTTCATACGTTTTAAAATCGTATAAAGACTATTCAGGAAGTTTGGAACCAAGGAAATTGTTTGTTTTAGTGAAAAACAATTTTCCAAATGCTCCAAAAATATATGGTATGATAAAACTCCAAGGCAGAGAAACAATTGGGATACTTGAAGATGTCCCAAACAGTGGAAATTTGGGAGATATATATTGGAATGAGCTTAATAGCATGATGAATTCGATTTTTGAAGTTGTTGATGACGATAATCCCTCCTTAAGTGATAAAGAGAAAATATCTGGATATATAAAAAATTACTGTGTTAATTCATTACATGTGTCTGAAAAAATAGGACTCCAGATCAAAAAGTTACATGAAGCCTTAATTATACAGAGTGATCCGTTATATTCAAAGGAAACCGTCTCAAGCGTGGACTATTTAAAAGATTACACGGAAAACTTACTTGAGATGGTAGAAAGAATGCAAGAAACTATGAGCAGAAGTTCTGAAGGTGCTTTTTATTCCTCCCCTAAGGTGATATCTATTTTAATTGATATTAAGGATATTATTGAGAAATTTCGATCCGAATTTAACGCTGATATGATTAATATCCAACCAGTTCATCAAGATCTCCACTTCCAACAAATTCTTGTTAACAAATCTAACGGCGACTATAAGTTTTATTTTATTGATTTTGAGGGAGATCCGCAGCTGGATAATAAGGAAAAAGAAAAAAAGTTCCCAATAGAAAAAGATTTGGGCAGCTTTTTAAGATCACTCAGCTATATCAAATTTAATACCCTGCTTAAATTTATTGAGGATAAGATAATAGATCAAGATAAGATAGAAGTCTCAGCGGAATTTCTTTTTAATCTTTACTTCAGAAAATCTTCAAAAATCACCCAAAAGCAAAAAGTTTTGGAACTTGCCTTAAAAATCCTAAATGCTTGGGAAAATAAATTAATGAGTAAAATTTTTGAACAGAGTCCAGAGCTTCAAATTACTTTAATTAATTATTTTACGATTGAAAGAGTATTACACGAATTAGATTACGAACTGCTTTTTAGACCTGACAAAATTCTTATTCCAATTCTTGGTTTAAAGGAAATTATAGATAAATATTAATTTAGTATTTTAGTATTTAGCTTTCTTTATCTATTCTCGCGAAATCATAAGAATAATGAGAGGAAGAAATATCTAATTGTTTCATCTGATTTTTATATTTTTGACGTAGACTTTTATTCCCTTTCATTTCTTCTTCGATGTAATTAGGATTCAATTCTTTTTGTTCAAATAATCGCCATAAAAAAGCTTCTGCAAATTTAGCTGGTCCAAATTTCTTTTCTACCAGCACAAAGTTTCTCTCATCCAGTAAATTATTAAAAAATCCTAGATTATCACAAAAATCAATCTTGAATGGTAAATCCTCTTGTTTGCCATAGATTCTAGCAATATCGTTTATGAATCTTCCTAATTTATCTCCAAAGTTTAATTGTTCCGTTTCATCCAATCGTTCAATAAGGTTTCGAACAAAACTTCTTTTAATAACGACTAAATCACGATCATTTAATGATTGAATTGTTGATTTGCGTTTTAAGAAGTATTTACTAAGTTCTAAATAATTTTTTATAAGACTATTTTTCGTGATACCCATTCTATCTTTCATTCTATCTAAATTATCATTCAATTCTTGATCTATCCTTATTGTTATAACTTTAGTTGACTTTTTTGGTTCTGAATCTTTACTCAACGGTCATCATCTCAAATTAGATTAGTAGTAATATTTGTATGCATTTATAATTATATGCAACAATTGTAAATAATGTAACTCAACTAATATAATTTTGCGATTTGGTAGTGGGATATTTATGTGAATTTATCATCTTGAAATTTTTTTACTGAGAATGGTTATAACTGCTGTTTACTGCATTCGTCCGCGCCATTCAGCTTGTACCGATAAAGAATCCTCGATTGTGCATCCATATTGCCCAATTATTTTTAGTTTAATAATAGCATGAAAAAATATATAATTCGTTTTAAGGTATATAACTATATTATATATCAAATAAACAACCTTTTGAATAAAATGAGCGATTAAAAATTAAGAGAACTTGAGTGATATACTTTAATCTATAGTAAATCAATCAATTTAAGAAACCATTAGATCAAATTGAGTAAGTCTTTAGTGATACGACAATTT
>JAGXNP010000055.1 GCA_019894885.1 Promethearchaeota archaeon
ATTTTTATTCGTTGTTATGCATGAAATAATAGCCCACGCTTGCTTTAAATACGGTAAATGCACACGTTTATCAAGCGAAATTCCTTTGAAAATTTCTTCATGCTCCTTTTTCACATCAAACGGAAAATAATTATAATTTTGTTCCGATGATGTTTCGATACTATTAGAAATATTATTACCTTTTAAAGATGTTATCGCATAAAGAAAGATGTCATCGACAAAATTTAAAATAATTAATTTAGTACTATCGAGATTCTTAAATGTAGTAGTATTTGGGAAGGGCAAAATTTTTATTGTATTATTTTCCAACAATCTTATACCCATAGCGGCAGTGTTTGGAACTATTTTATTATTCTTTATAGAATAAGTCGTAGCTAAAACTTCATATAAATAATTCGTTTTCAGACCTATAGATGTAAGGTCTACTTGAAAATTGGATGACATTATCTATAAGTAAGAATATATCCAAGCTCTTTAATATTTTATAAAAAAATAATCACATTTATAATTCGAACAAGAAGCATTAAAAATTAATAAAAATAAAAAGAATTGTTGAACTTTAATTATAAGCAAAACAACTAGAACTTGATATTCATTGAATAAGGTATTAGGAATCGACCCTGGCTCATTAACCTGGGATTTTTTCGCTTTAAAAGATAAGCAAGTTATCTTAGATATTTCAATTCCTACAAAGAAAGTGATAGAAGAACCTCCTAAAGCGATTTCGATCATAAAATCGATAAAAAATCTTGATTTAATCGTCGCACCAAGCGGTTTTGGATTACCATTAAAAAATGTTAAGGATATTACCGAAAAAGATATTTTTTTAACACTTTTAAAATTTGACAAGAAGGAGAAGGAACAATTAATTGGATTAGGGGAAGTTCTTCGCTTGATAAGAGCAGAAAATCTTCCTGGAATCATTATTCCAGGAGTTAAACATCTACCTACAATCCCTCGATATCGTAAAATAAATAAAATCGATATGGGAACGGCAGATAAACTTTGTACTGTCGTTACGGGAATTAGAGATCAAATGGAACGTTTAAAAATACAACCTACAAAAACCAATTACATTATGGTTGAGCTTGGATTTGGTTTCACAGCAGTTTTAGCAATAGAAAACGGACAAGTGATTGATGGGATTGGGGGTTCCAACATTATGGGTTTTAGAGCTTGTGGAAGCCTCGATGGAGAATTAGCCTATTTAATTAAAAATATTAAGAAAAACACCATATACGGAGGAGGATTGTCCTCAATATCAGGACATAAAGATTTAAACCTAAACCAATTTACGAGATTAGTTAAAGATGACCATCAAGCAAAGTTAGCTTTTCAGGCTTACATTTCGGATTTAATCAAGGCAATTTATGCTATATCATCTTCCTTTTCGAATAAGGATCAAATAACTGAGATATTATTAGCTGGAAGAGGTGCAGATAATCATATTATTAAAGACGAAATTACTAACAGGCTAGAAGGGTTCTTTACTGTGAAATTGATGCGAACCTATAGTAGCATTTCAAAACGCGCAGCTCAAGGTGCTGCTTTTATTGCTAATGGCCTCCTTGGGGGAGAATTTAGTTCTATAGTAAATAATTTAAAAATTAAAGAAGCTAAAGGTTCAGTTTTAGACGATATATATATTCCTTTTGATAAAAACAAATTATTGAGTGATTTAAATTAAAAACATTTTAATTATTACTGGTCAAAGTAGTTATCCAATTATTAAAAAGGTTATTTCTCCTATTAAAAAACACAAGATTAAAGTTTATAAAGCTCCAATAACTATTTCTGCCTTTATTTCAGAAAACTTAGTTAAAGATATAATTAAAGACATAACGATTCAAGAGTATGATTTAATTTTACTCCCTGGATTTATCCAGTGGGACACCACCAAATTAGAGGAATTAAATTCAATCGCAATAAGAAAAGGTCCAGAGTTTGCTTCAGATCTCCCTAATGTTTTAAAACACATAGAGACTCTTGAACTCTCTAATTCTACTCCCGCAAATAAAATATTGGAACTCTCAAGCGAACAAGAATACGAAGAGATTATAAAAGAGCAGTTAGAAATTGCTAGAGATAACATAGATTCCAATACATTTTTTTTTAATGAAAACACCTCAAATCTAATGATCGGGCCTAATCTTCCGCCTCCGATTATTGCTGAAATAGTAAATTGCCCCGAAAAGAATAATCAAGCAATTCTTAGAAAAGTAAAACATTACATAGAATCTGGTGCTGATATTATTGATATTGGATGCGTTGCAAACAAACCATATCCAGAAAGGATAAAAGAGGTAGTTCATCTTATACGAAAGAATTTTGATATCTTAATTAGCATTGATTCGATGGAAAAAAACGAAATATTAGCCGCTACTGATGAAGGTATTGATTTAATTTTGAGTTTAGACAAAGGAAATTACAAAGAATTTTTGGATATACCTCGTGATATTCCTATTGTATTATTACCAACAAACTTAAAAAAGGGGTTATTCCCTAGTGAACCTAAAATTAGAGTTGAAAACCTATTAGCATTAACTCGAGTCTTAAAACAAAGCGGTTTCAAAAAATTAATCGCTGACCCGTTATTAGAAACACCAATTGCTCCAGGATTTTGCAATTCATTAGAGGCATATTTTCTTTATAAGAAGCAAGTATTAAAGAAAGAAAACAAAAATCTGGAGCTCCCTCTCTTCTTTGGCGTATCTAATGTAGTAGAGCTAATGGATATCGATTCAGTGGGAATAAATGGTCTTTTGGCAAGCATCGCGATTGAATTGGATATAGGAGTATTATTCACAACCGAACATAGCACGAAATTAATGGGAGGCGTTAGAGAGCTTAAAGATAGTGTAAAATTAAATTATATATCAAAATATAAAACCGTTCCTCCGATAAACCACGGAATTGAAATTTTTAAAGCCAAGGGGAAAACAAGTCAGAGTATTCCAGAAATAGATCGATCTGAAGTAATATTTTTAAAAGAATATTCTCCTAGATATACACCTGATAAAAATGGATATTTTAAATTCTATGTAAACCATTACAATAAAGAAATTTTAGCTCTTTTTTTTTCTATGGATGAACGACTTCTTACTACGCTGATAGGAAAAAGCGCTGAGGCGCTTAGCAAAAAAATTATTGAATTAAACTTAACGAACAACGTATTTCATATAAATTATATCGGACGTGAGCTAAATAGAGCAGAATTATGTTTACAATTTGGTAAACCATTCATACAAGATGAAACTTAAACCTATATATAAAAAAGAAAAAAAAATTAAACGATTTCGAAACACGTTTTTAAATCCATTCCTGGTTTCATTAAGGGTGCAAGTTCCGCTGCTATTTTAGCTTGGTTTCCCCTGTGTGTTTTAAAAGCTTCCTCATTTTCGTATTTTTCGTAGAAGATGATAGTGTTTTTAAATTTACCACCTTTTATCGTGTGGGGAATATATTCTAATGTTCCTGGTTCAGAAGATTTAATCTTTGGGACAATTTCCTTTAGAAGCTTAATTGCTTCCTCCATTTTTCCGTCCTTAACTTCGACTGTGGCTATAATTGTGACCATATTGAAATTCACTTTTGAGTTCTATTTTGAATAATGTAATTATTCTATATACTTAAATAGTTCCCCCTTAATAATATCTGGATCGGGAATAAAAGAGGATTTAACATTAAAAAACCCTGTAAAATTAATAGATGTAGCACCTACATTATCTCATTTCTTAAACATTCCTTAACCAAAGCAATTCCAAGGAAGAGTATTGTATGACATTTTTAAATAAAATTAAACTTGAAACTAAGGAAGTTCTCTTAAATGTTTATTAATGAAATAAGGTAATGCTTGATCTACACCAATTACTAGTATTTTTTTTTAAAGGCACTATAAATAACTGTTATCGTTTATGGTTTTAAATCATTTCTATCAAGAAAATATAAGAGCAGATATTCATTACAAATAAGCCAAAACACTTTTAAATTGTTAAATCCATATAAGTTAATGTATCGCTAAAATTTATCGTTATAAAAGGAAGTTATCATGATACCAAAAAAAATGAAGGATTATCTTAACGAACACCTTCCAGAAGCCACGCTTCGAACTAGAACTAAAAAAGACAATGGAAAGTGTTATTTGGAATTAAGTAACCATGATGAACACCTCTTATCAAGATTAGGAATTGTAAGTGATAAACTTGGACCTCAATTAGTTGCTTGTATTTGGGATGAAAATTCAGAATTTGAAATTGGTGGATACTTAATTGTTGATAATCTCTCTATGGGAAGACCGTCTATGGGTGGAATTAGAATGCTTCCAAGTATAACTCCCGCGGACATCCATAATCTTGCTCGTGGCATGACACTAAAAAATGCTGCTGCTAACTTACCATATGGTGGTGGAAAATCAGGAATTGTAGCTGAAAGGAATATCTCATCGGAAATGCACGATGAAATTATAAGTGGGTTCGCTCGATTAATAAGAAGGTATAAAGATATATATGTGCCTGGTCCGGATGTTGGTACTAAAGATGCTGATATGAAATTAATAGCTATTGAGAATGGATTAGATAGTGCTGTATCTAAACCTGCTGATATGGGAGGTAATCGAATCGATGAATTAGGAGCTGCCGCAGGTGGAGTTGTGATCGCGCTACAGACTATATTAAAAATTCTTCCCAGAATGAGAGTTTTACCTCAATTTGCAAATTTAGAAATACCCGAAAATGAAAAACTTACTGTCATTATTCAGGGTTTTGGAGCTGTTGGGGCACACGCTTCACGAATATTGTATGAACGAATTCCTGATGCTAAAGTCATTGGCATAAGCGATCTAGAAGGTTTTCTATATAACAGTGAAGGCCTTCCGATTAAAGATCTTTTTTCTTTATGGGAACATTCAGGATTAGTTACTTTCAACTATTTCAAAGAAAAGATTATTTCTGAAGGGTATAAACATCCAACTAAATTTTCTTCTGATGCAAATAATTTACTTCTTGAAAATGCATTTTGTTTGGTGCCTGCCGCACCAATTTTTAATTATTTAGGTGTGCGCGCTACTGATAATGCTTCTATGTTAGTTGAACGCATGGGAAAGTGGTCTGTAATTATTGAGGGTGCGAATACATATTCTCCAGATCCAAATCGAAAAGCTGCTCGAACTCGTATGGAACAAATAGTATATGGTGAAAAAGGCGTAATGATTGCAAATGATTATTTAGTAAACTCCGGAGGAGTAATTTTCGCAGCTCAGGAACATATTATCAAAACTCCGGATAACATTCAAATCCCGGAAAATTTGTTAGGTGATCGTAAATCAGTAGAAACCTGGTTAAGAGAGCATGAAAAAGATTTCGAAGCTTTATCTAAAGAACGTCTTGCAGCGGGAGAAGATTATAGAGAAAATGTAATTCATCATAATATGATTGAGTTGGTAGAGTTATTGGCGGCAAATCAAGACATGATGCCTTGTACTGCAGCGGAACGAGTTAGTCTTCAAAGACTCTCTGCAAAAGAAAAGCAACGTACTGCGAGAGATATTATGGTGACAATTCCAACTATTGATATCAAAAGTAGCATACAAGATGCGGCGAAACTCATGATTGATAAAGCAAGTGGCATCATAGCAGTTCTTTCTGAAGGAAAATTAAGTGGAGTTGTCACCGATTGGGATGTAACCCAAGCAACAGCTGAAGGTGTGAGTAACGCAACTCTTGAATTAGTAATGACTAAGGATGTTATAGTAGTTTCTCCTGATTATTCTTTACTTGATATTGTGCGTGAATTAGAGCAATATCAAATTTCTGCCATGCCAGTTGTTAAAGATGGAGAAGTTCTAGGTAAAGTAAGCTCAGATTTAATTGCACAGCGATATATGTTAAGTCTTTTACAAGATCATAGAATTTAATAGTTCTTAAGAATACGATACAATGTGTCTCTTTGTGCAGGATGTTTCCCTGCTGACCGAATAATATCTATTATTTTCTCGGGAGTTAAATATTCTCCAAAATCAGCGCCTGCACTTTTTGAGATATTCTCTTCCATTAGAGTTCCCGAAAAATCATTAACACCAAAATTGAGAGATACTTGAGCAAATTTAGGACCCAATTTTACCCATGAGCATTGGATATTATCGATATAATTATTGAAAAATAATCTTGCAACAGCAAATAGTTTCAAGTCTGCCATTCCATAACTTGCTTTTAAAGGGTATTCTGTTAGTTTAGATAGAACTGGGTTTTCGCTAACAAAAGGTAGAGGAACAAATTCAGTAAAACCAGAGGTCTCCGCCTGAATATTCCTTAAAACTTGAAGGTGTTCTATTCTGTTTTGTAAATCTTCTATATGTCCATACATAATAGTTGAAGTGGTAGGTATGCCTGAATTATGGGCGATTTTTATAATATCAATCCATTGAGAAGTTGATATTTTATTAGGGCAGATAACTTTCCTAATATCGTCTACTAATATTTCAGCAGCAGTTCCCGGCATCGAGTCTAAACCAGCTCTTATTAACTCTTTTAAGACATCTTCAATAGAAGAACTGTATATTTTTGCCATATGGAATACTTCTTGGGGAGAAAAGGCATGAATATGCATATTAGAATCAATTTTTTTAACAACCCTTAGAATATCTAGATAGTAATCAAAATCTAGCTCAGGGTTTATTCCTCCTTGTATGCAAACTTCTGTACAACCAACTCTTTTAGCATCAATTACATCTTCTTTGATCTCTTCATGGTTTTTTAAAAAACTCTCCTCATTTTTATTTGAAACGCTAAAAGAACAAAATTTACATCCTTGATAGCAAATATTTGTGAAATTTATGTTCCGATTTATAACAAAAGTCACAAGATTATTTTTCTTTTCAAAACAAATCTGATCAGCTACCTGCTGTAGAGCAAAGAAATCTTTCCCGGTAACTTTTAGGAGACTTAGAGCTTCCTCTTGGTTGATCTCCTCTGAATCCTCAGCTTTTTTGAGTATCTTATTTATTTCTTTCATTGAGATTAATATTATCTATCGTTTTTTTAATATTTTCTGGGCAAAAACCTTTTTTTATAATATATTTCTCATAGATAGGAAGTCTCTCTACGAGTTGGTATCCCATCCTTTTACAAATCTTCTCTAAGTATTCAATTTTAGGCCAAGCATGTTTCGGGTTAATGTAATCCAATGTATAAGGAGAAATACCTCCAAAATCATCAATTCCTAGCTCAATTGCTTCTTTTTCGTGATTTTGAATTAGATTTGGTGGTACTTGAATAGATATCTCATTACCTAAAATAAGCTTTGCAAATCCCGCTGTTTTTAAAGTTTCTTCAATTGTTAAGGGATTTTCCGGATGGTATTCTATCCCTTCTTTATCAGTGAAATTTTGTATTATTACTTCTTGAATATGACCATATTTAGAATGAATATCCTTAATTAAAAGAAGGTCATGTATTCTATCTTCAAAATTTTCTCCAATTCCTAACAATAAACCCGTCGTAAAAGGAATTTTTAATCTACCCGCGTTTTTAATGTGTTTAATTCTGTTTTCTGGAATCTTGCCAGGAGAATTATGGTGAACTCCTCCTTTTTTGAGGAGGAACTTGTTTGTACTTTCTATCATTAACCCCATACTTGCATTACATTCCTTTAAGCTTTTTAATTGTTCGTAAGTTAGTAAGCCTACATTAGTATGAGGCAAAATACTTGCATCTAACAATCTAAAACTTAAATTCCTTATAAATTGGGTAAAATCTTTAAAATTTCTTCTTTCCAACTCACTACGAACTTCATTATAACTATCGGGAAATTCGCCTGACATTAATAAAGCTTCTCTACATTTATATTGAGTGGCGGTTTGAATTAATTCATTAATTTTTTCCTCTCTAATTAATGCGATATTTTCTTCTTCAGAGCCCTTAGGAATTGTATGGTTGTAAAAACAATACTTACATCGATTCTGACAATAATTTGACAAGGATAAGGTAAAATTTTTAGAATAAGTAATTATATTCGGCTTTTCTCTTTGTACTTCGGCCCTTACTTCACTTATTTCTTCTTTTAACCTCTTTAGTGATAAATATTTCAATTTTTCTAGATTCTTTAGTACATTCATCGCTTCATTTTTCTATATTTAAGAATTACATAATTATTTCTGTTGGTAACATTTATTAAACTATATCTTGGGCTCTCTATCATTTTTGCAAACCCTTCTCCTTCCACTAAGCTTACTGCATCTTTACCACCTACTATCCAAGGCGCAATAAATATTCTAATCTCGTCTACTATATTATCCCTAATAAAACTCCAATTTAAGTTTCCTCCACCCTCTAGGAGAATTCTTCTTATTCCCTTTTTATATAAAATAGGCATTAGTTTAATTATATCAACTCTACTCCCTGTACCTGACTTTATAACCTCAATGTTATTAGATTCGAATTCTCTGATCCTCTCCATAGACGCATTTTCAGTAGTTGCGATTATGGTTGGATAAATTTCAGGGTTGTATCTAACCACATTTGATTCGATAGGTATTGAAAGAGTGCTATCTAAAACAATTCTATAATAACCTTTATGATCGTAGAATTTGATGTGCAATTTTGGGTTATCTTGGATAATTGAACTTTTTCCAACCATGATAGCATCTACTTCGGTCCTGAGCTTGTGAACAGCCATCCAATCTTCTTCATCTGAAATTTCTATATCTCCAGTTTTAGAAGCGATTTTTCCATCGATTGTCATAGCAGCACTCAAAATTATGTAAGGTCGTTTATTTCCTTTCAAATTCCATCACACCTTTAATGTAAGTCTTCTTTATATTCTCTGATTTAGTTCTTTGAACGATGATGTTGTAAATACTTTCAGAATTAATTTTATATGTATAATAATTTGGATTAGAAAGGTCAACTAAAAAGAAATCAGCATACTTTCCTTCGGAAATTGAACCATATTCTTTTTCTAAACCCAAATTTCTAGCAGCAGTAATAGTAACCATTTCTAGTAGATCCTTTGAGGAAAAATTCTTACAATCCTTATGAACGGCTAATACTCGGGAAATTCTATATAAATATCGCATTTCTTCGAATAAGTCAATATTGTTAGCCATAACATTATCAGTACCAAGACTAATTGGGATTCCAAGATCATAAATCTCATTTATTGGAGGAAATCCACTTCCAAAATAACCGTTAGATCTAGGACATAAGACTAAAGAGATGTTATTTTTTTTTAGTCTTTCTAAATCATCTTTTCTGTAATGAGTTCCATGTATAATGACATCAATCAGCTGATCATTTATAATTTGATTGAAGAGTAACTCGTCTCTCGAGAGTTCACCATCATGAGTTGCAACAATTTTGTCTAAATATTCTCTCTTCAAATTTTTGATAAATTCTTTATTTTCCGAAGATAATTGATCATAGCTTGCAAATCCTAGACCATCAGCACATTTAAGAACTGATTCGATCTCCGTTGTATCATTAAACCTTCCCAAGATGCGATAGTTAATCGGAGAATTTTGCAAAGCTTCTTTTAAAAGGGCAATACCAGTTAATCCATTTTCTCTAAAGTCGAAAAACATAGTTATACCGCTTGCAAGCATTTCTATCGCAGCCTCTCTTATTCCATGCATTTTTATTTCTTTTGAGATTTTACTTAGCAATACATGCTTAATTCCATTTGGAGGAGCAACCGTTTCTATTAAGCCTTTATTAAAACCCTGTTCTTTCGCAAAACTATCACAAATGTGAACATGGGAATTAATAAACCCAGGGATCAATAGGAAGATCTGTTTTTTTTTGGTGAAAGTAATATCCTCTTTAATATTATCATAGAAGAGGTCTGTGATCTTTCCATTATCATCTAATTCTATTGAAATATTCTTTTTTAATTCTAATTTATCTCCAATCAAACCAAAGTTACTGCGAATGGTGGTGTTAGACATAGGATACTCAAAATTTTCTGTTCATTCGATTAAAAAGAATTACCTTTAACGACAATCAGAACTACAACTAGCTCTTTAAAAGTTCTAACGCCTCTGATCTGGTAGTAGGATTTGATTTAAAAATACCTTTTATTGCCGATGTTATCATTATTGGGTTAGATTGCTTTACACCTCTCATGATCTCACATAAGTGAGTTCCCTTTACAATAACCATTACACCTCTCGGTTTTAAAACACAGTCCATTAAATAATTTGCAATGTCATCTGTCATTTTTTCCTGAACATTTAACCTATGGGTAAAATAATTAACGACCCTTACGAATTTTGAAATTCCTAGAAGAAATTCTCCAGGCATATATACGATATCAATTGTACCATAAAAAGGCAGTATGTGGTGTTCACACATGCTATAAAATTTAATATCCTTTGATATGATAATTTCACTATATTGTGCTTTAAAAATTTTTATATCCTTATCCAAATCCAGCCGATAACCGTCAAAAATTTCATTGTAGGAGTTAGCTACTCGTCTTGGGGTGTCTCTCGTTGCTGGTCTTAAATCGTCACTACCTTCAATTTCTTTAATAAGTTGGGTAACTAATTCTTGTACTCTTTCTTTATTCATTTTTTTGTATTTATCTCTTTTTTAACTTATATATATTGAAATTTAGGAAAATATAAATAAATATTAGAATTAGAAAAAAAATCGCTGTTAAAGAATTAAAAAAAGCTTTGAGCGTTTAATTCCTTTATTTTTAAGAATTATCTAACCGTTTATCATTACTTCTTTAGGAGTTGTCTATAAATTATCACATAATTTTTTACACTTACTACTCTAGGATTACGCCTAAAACTAGATGGGATAGGAGCACTACAACGTGAACAGAGGTTTGAAGTCCGCATCCAATCTTTAAATTCATCAGAGTGGGAAGGATACCTGCAGTTTGGACATACAACTACTCCTCGTCCTCTATCTTCAGGAAGTTTTGGTAATTTAAAACAAAAGATACACTTAAAATCCTCTAATGATAAATATGATCCTCTTGGTTTAAACTTGTTAACATTTTGGATTTTTGAAGTTGGTTGAGCTCTAGTTATATGAGTGGTATTTGATGTTTTTATTCTAGTGGTTTGTTTATTTGATGTAGGAGTTATTCTTGATGATTGAGTTCTAGATCTTGTTGTATGTGTGGTTGCTCTGGTAGAGGGAGTTGGATTGGTTACTCTTGTTGTCCGTACATGCTGTCTCTGTGTTCTAGGTGTGGTTAAACGATTAATCGTTCTAGTACGATTTGCGATGTAATCACGAGTTAATGCAGGTAATGATGAACGCTTATTAGTAAATCCAAAAAGTATTACTAGTAAAATCGTAGCAATTAATAGCAGCAAGAGATTTAAGTCTAATGGAAAACTTTCAATAGCACTATAGAAAGTTATCCAATAAGTTAGAATGAAAATAAGAACTGAGATTGATAATAAGTATCCTAGCGTTCTCGCTTTTACTGCCTTTGTTCCAAAATATATTACATTGTATTTCTTAAAACAGCGATATAAAGAGAAAGAACCATACAATATGTAAGGAAAAGCAAAAATTAGACTCCATAAACTAAAATATACCCCTCCAAGAAGGTTTTCTCCTAATACGCCTGTATAAAAACCCCATATAGAATAAAAAATTCCCACACATAACGGAAGAATTACAAAAAATGCAGTATTTTGTGGTGAATTAAACTCACGGTGACGTTTTATGTTTTCAAATATTTTTAAAGTAAATATTAACCATAACCCAATTAATAACCAAGTAACAAAATTAGAAAAAGAATAGGAGAGTAAACCATGGATTGCACCAATTATTAGAAAAATAGTAAATATTATTGTTATAGTTTTATTTCTTGCCATGGTTTAGATATCACCAAAGGTGTTTTTTATCTTTATTCATCATATTCTAAATATGCTGGTTTCCCTTCAATAATTGGATTCATGAATTCTAAAATTTCTGGTAACATTCTCACATCTAAATGCCCCTTAATATCAAAAGGTAATGAGTACCATTTCTTAGTTTTAAAATTTGCGCGATAAATTTCAAAACCAACCGATTTCCCGTTAATTTGAAATGGATCAATGACAAGTGCTATAGCTTTATCCCACAATTTTTGATACCTTTCTTGAGTTCCCAAATCTTCTTTTGACATGAAGCATCCATAAGAAGGATGAGAATGGTACCACCCACAAATAAAAAGATTCTTTTTTTTAATATCTTTAAAAGCTCTAACATAATTCTTATAATCCTTTATTTCCGCATAAACTGCCGTCCCATGTCCCATTGGATAAGCATCCTCCACATGTAGAATTTCATTAGTATTATCAAAGTTTCCTGCGATTAAACCTATTACTTCCACCCAATGATCTCTAGGTATTTTTGAATGGGCATATTTTAAAGAATGGCTAGCGATTTTAAGAATTGCTTTTATAGTGATAGCTATTTTAGCCTCAATTTTGTCATTGCTTGCTACAGTTTTTACTGGTTCCATAGGGATGGGTTCAAGTCTTGCTTTGAATTCTTTTGAATGATCTTTAGGTCTCGCTTTGATAATCTCGGTAGTTAATTCTTCTTGTAATTCTTCTAATTGTAATTCTGTGTATACTTCTTCAAGCAATTCTTTTTTAATTTTCTCTTTAATTTTTTGTTTTATAGCATCTCTGAGAGAATCGCTATTCTTTTCATCGCTATTCATTCTAGGTTCACCATTTATCCTTGGCATATTTCTTTACTAAATTTTTAACTTTTTTATCAAAAAATTTTGGATCTTTCATCATTTCTATAGCTGCTTTTTTATTAAACACATCAGTCGGATTAACGTATTTCCCATGAGTGTTTAACATGGCAATTATTGCTTGAACGACTGTAACCGCTGTTTTTGAAGGACTCCATCCCCCTTTTTTGCCAATTAGAGATGGATCTACTAAAGCTAAGCAAATATTTCTTTGTCCTTTATATTCAGTTGGCTTTGGCCAAAAATTTGGATGCCATATCGGAGTATGCAATCTCACAAAAGGAGGCTGATTTGGATATTGAACAGGAAACTTCATTTCTAATTTAAACAATCCTCCTGCATAGGCAGTGCCTTTAGGGCCTTTAATCGTTACAGCTAAGTGATTAATGCTCTTTTTTTTTGGATTAAATGGCTTCAATTGAACAATAGTACCTTCCTTTAGTAACTTTTTTAGTCCCGCAAAATCTCGGGAAACTCGACTACTTCTTATACTCATATTCTTAACCCCATTTTTTGTTTTTTTTCTTTTTAATATTTTAAAATTATATTTAGGATTAAAATTTTATTTAAATTTTAAGGTTACATAAATCTCTCCACCTTTAAACCCCGCAACTGTGAGAAATTCGTAATTCCTCAAATCGTTTTGTACAAGAGTTTGGTCATTATCTAAAACGACAATATCATTAAAATCTAATAAAGTTAAAACCGGTTCAAATTCAGATTCCAATTCATATCCATTTCTTTCTAGTGTTTTAATTAATTTTGTACAAGGTGAAGTACTCTTCATTTTAATGGAAACTCGTCTTACCTTTTTACCGCACTGAGAACATTCTGGATTTCTCTTCTTTTCAATGTGGTATAATTTCATTGTCATAGCATTAAATACCATGTAACTTGTAATGGGTTCACCTAAGCCCTTATGACCTTTTTTCCAATGAAGGATCTTAACAGCTTCGTGAGATTGTAATGCTGAAATAGTTGCGTTAATTGTAATGATCCCAGGATCGTGGCGATCAATAATTTTTACGATGTCATCTTCGGTATATTCAGGTAAGAAATTATGTTTAGTTACAAGTTCATTTGCAACTTTTTGAATAAATCTAATATCTTCTACATTTTTAGGATTCGGATCTCTGTCAAATTTATCTTTAAAGCTCATATCTCCTTTAAAAACACAATGAATTCTTTTTCGAGGGATACCAACTACTGTGCAAGCTGCCATTTCATCACTTTTGAGATCTGGTAATGGATTACATTCATAACATGCATTTCGATACGGAAATATTGAATATACATGACCATAATATCCAGAAACCCCTCCATCTACTAAAGGTTTTCTAAATCTAATGCATTGAGCGTTTAAATTCAGTCTTGCATTCATTGAATCAAGTCCTCCAATTACAACATCTGCAGCATAATAGAGTGTGGGATTTAATCTTTCTAAGGATGTATGATATCCCTTAACAATAATATTGGGATTAATTTCGACCAATTTTCTGGCAGCTACAATTGCTTTAGGTTCTCCTAACTTTGCGCCAGCAAACAGAATTTGACGGTTTAGGTTAGAATGTTCAATTATATCCATATCAACAAGATCCATGCGACCCACACCTAACATAGCTAAGTTCTTAGCAATTTCACATCCTAAACCTCCTACGCCAGCTATTAATACCCTAGAATTTTTAACTAATTTCTGGGACCATCCTTCTAAACGAAATTGACGATCGTATAAGTCTCTCTCTTCTTCTGTCATTCCTTTTGCAAAAAAATCTGAATTCTTACGCATTATTATCACCATTAATATTATTCATGAAACATGAAACAAAAAAAATAAAAAAATTGAAGGGCTTTATGCCCTTACTATATATTATATTTTATGAAAAGAATTATTTAAAAGTACCCGCTGTGCTTGCAGGGATTAAAAGTATATCGTCGCCATCATTAACATTATAGTCTTTTAACTGGCTACTCTCATCCATTGTTCTTCCACCAGAAGAAAGATGGAACTCATCTGGATCAAGTCCGAATAGATTTCCTAATGTTTGTTTGATATCGCTTACGTTATTTGCGTCATTTACAGTTAACTTTTCCTTCTTTTCACCAGGACCAATAGTTGACATGAAATATAAAGTCAACTTCTTACCTGTTGAGGGAACTTTGCTTGATGGGGTTTTAGATTTAACTGGTTCTAACTCCTCATCAAAATCTTCATTATAACCCATTTTAATCGTTTCTCTTATTTTTTTTTTAAAGTTTTTTTTTAAAACTTAATAATATCAAGTTAAAATGATATTAAAAAACCCATTGGAATGATTTTGAAGTTTTTTGAATTTTTGTTTAAAATATAAGTATCTACATCAAAAAACCTAATATCATATATTTATAAATTAAATGAATGACTATCAATATATATAAATAGGAAAATATCGTATTAGAGAGAAGATTTGATTATATAAATCAATTTATTCAACACGTTAAAATCAATTGCTTATGAGCACTCCGGATAACCTTCAATCTATTGTTTGTAATCTAATAAAGGAATATCTAAAAAAGAAACCTTTCTTTTCAATAGAAGATATTGTAATGTTCATTAGTAATAGGGTAAGAACTAACCCTAATTTGAACAAACGCAGCATTGAAATCATCATTAAAAATCTCATTAAAAGAAGAATTCTAATCCCTGGAACTAAATTAATGAAAAATAATATCATCGAGCATCCAATAAGAAATGAAATCTATAATTACATAAGAAAGAATCCTTCGAATGTTAATGATATAATGAAAGCAATTAATATTGGGAGTAATCAAGCGTTATGGCATTTATCTTGCTTAGAAAAATTTAGATTTACCCGATCAACAAAAATCGAGAATCAAAGAATAATTTTTGAATATGAATCAAATTCAGATCTAGATGAGTTGTATTTCTATTTAAAACAGGATATTGTACAAGATATTATCAATCTACTGAAAAAAGAAAACACCTCATTTAAAATTACGGAAATTGCTGCCAATTTAAAAAAAAATTACAATACTGTAAAAAAATATCTTGAAATATTAGAAACTCTGAAAATATTAAAAATTGAAAAAAATAAAAAAAGAGTTTTATTCAGATTAGATCAAGAGAAATATGATAATATTAGGAAATCCATTATTGATAGTGAATTATAAAATTTACAAAGTTATTCCAATGGAATTTATATTTTGAATTATATATTAGAAAATTAGATAATACTTTAATCAAAAAATCATGAAGAAGAAATATAGAGTTTTAAATATCATAACTCTTTATGTTGTTTTCACTTTAATTTATTTGATTTTTTTCATATTCCAAATAGAGAGTTTACCTTTATTTCTCTTTCTAACTATTGGGAGTGTTGCTGTATTATCCACCAGCACGATCTATACCGTTGTTAAATCTAAAAGCAGTCCAGCGAAGAGGATAAAAAAAGATAAATATTATCAAAAACCAAAATCAATCAAAAGAATATCGAGTGATTTGATTGAGGATTACTTCGAAGCCATGCCATTAATAGATCAATACGCTGATACTGATGTATCTTTTGAAAATGTAGAATCAATCGATGATTATATCTTCACTTTTTTCAAACAAGAGGAATTAGATAAAATCGATTTGTTAGGGTTCTCAAAAATGGATAAAATCTTTTTTATCAGAGAGATGTTGTATTTTGATGCTGGTGAGAGAAAGCAACTAATCGAAGATATTTTGAAAAATAAAGATATAACTGATGAACAGATAAAATACTACCCGCCTTTAAACATAATTGGATTGAATGATAAATTACGCGTTTACATAAGGTCATTACTCGAACCGGGTGAGAAGACCAAAATACTCATCATTGAAACCTCCGAATTAATAAGTATAATCAAGGAACAAGTTGGAATTCTATTTGATTATGGTTTAGAAGATTTTCTACTTTCAACTGGCGGCTTAATAATGGATGAGAGAAGCCAGTTAAAAGACTATTTTCTTGATGATGACGATGAAATTGCTTTAATTCCGTCAAGAAAAAAATAGAATGATTTTTTTTAATAATTTTATATCCTTCCAATATAT
>JAGXNP010000056.1:0-389 GCA_019894885.1 Promethearchaeota archaeon
GAGTTATTGATGAGCAACAGTGCAGAACGATTACTCTCAATATTAGTGAAGAAATCTTCAAAGACAAGAATCATCCAGTATTGATTCTCGCGAGAAATGGAATCGGCGTATTTATACCCGATTTGAAAATTGTATTTGTACCTCCTGAACGAAGACCAGACGGTATGCCAATAGAATATGTAAGCGATTTCGATAGAGAGAGCCAATCGTATTTTTCTTAACTTTTATTGCTAATTGTGTTTAAGAGTTAAAATTAATTAATCAGCACAATTTAAATTAATTAGATTAGTTTTAATAAAGTGCTCGGGAGAATCAAAATTACTGAATCCTCAGATCAAGATAAATTAGATCAAGAAAAAGAAGAAGAGATTGAAAAAACTTTAGATGTA
>JAGXNP010000056.1:399-16399 GCA_019894885.1 Promethearchaeota archaeon
GGTTGTAGCTTATGTAAACTTGTCTGCCCGGTTGACGCCATAGAACTTGGACCAATCCCAGAAATTGCCCAAAATATATTGGACGATTCAAACCCTAAACTCTTTATTGATCACGATAAATGTTGTTATTGCATGCTATGTGCCGTTGTTTGCCCCACCGATGCGTTCCACGAAAATATTGAGCCAGAAGGACAAATTGTTATGGATGAATTTCCTACTATAGAGAAATTCTACGAAATTGATTTTGATAAGTGTACTGAAGATAAGGAAAATGAAATTTGCCAATTATGCTTAACAGTAAGAGAAAGGAATCACATCCAAGATTATTTTAAAATTTCAAAAGAATGCCCCGCTGAATGTTTTTCTATTAGTACTCCAATCGAGGGAGAAGTCATTATTAAGAAAAACATGTTACATAAATGCGATCCACAAGGTTGTAAGGCATGTGTTAATATCTGCCCCGTAGAATCTTTTTACATCCCTGAGAGCGCTGAAGAAGTCCTAAAATATGATAAGATTGCGTGTAATGAAGAAGAGTGTTTTTATTGTGGAGCGTGCGAAAATTCTTGCCCTGACGATTTAATTGTCGTTAAAAGGAAAAATATTCAAATTAAAAATCCGAAAAAAAGTGAACCATATCCTTGGATAGAAGGTTGGCTTAAAAATATTAAAGAAGTATTAAGAAAAGCTCTCATTGAAGGGAAGGAGCAGGTAGAAATTCCCACTATCGAAGAACATGTTAAAAAAATTAGCAAATCGAAATTAGTAAAAGTTCCTCAACTATCAGAGGAGGATAAACAAAAGTTTAGCGAGCTTAATGCTAAAATTCAATCACTATTACAATCTTCCAAAATTAGATACTGGATTAAGGATAAAAAAGTAGATAACATTCTGAAAGAATTAAAAAAAAAAATCCAAAATTAATTAATGTGTTTAATCATGAGTGAAAACGAGAGAAAAATGTATAAAATAGTTGGAACTATAAAAGATGTTAAAGGTCGATGTAACGCAAAACATAAAAAAGGAGATGTGATCGAATTGAGTGGACACGATTCTGGAGGATTGTGTGGCTTCTTTTATCACGATATTTTTCCCTCTATTATAACATTACAATTTGGGGGCACCTTTCCTTGGTCGCAGGATCCAGATATAGTTGAATTAGAGTGTCCGGATCGCTATAATGTTGTCAAAATCGAATTAAAAAGGATTAGATAAAGAGTTAGAGAAGTTAAGTTCAGAGAAAGTATTGATCAACTCCTGAGTGAAAACAGATTGGAATATATCGACAATAATAAAACAGTTCTAATTGAAATACTAGAAATAGTTAAAAAATTAATCCTAGAACCCAGAACCGACATTTCTTGGTCAACATTTGACAGTAAAGATGAATTGATTTTTGAATTAGATTCTCATATTCAAAAATTAAAACTCGAAGATTTTTCAAAAGTTAAAGATCTTATCCTTCTATTTGCACCTACATCAGATTTACAAGAAATTTCACTATCAAGTGGATGGAGTAATCATTATCTAAACATTTCTGAGAAATTTGATGTTGCTATCAGAAATCTTTGTGAAATATTTAAGCTAAAACCGTTTTTTGACGATTAGATTCCGTTCTTTTTTACCCTTCTTATTAAGATTTGAAGAATTTTTATTGAACTTAAAAATATTCTCGTTTTTATAATTAGAGTTAGATGTATGGTTAATTCATAAAAGAATAATTGAAATTAATTTACAAATCGATTACGATGATATTAAGATTAAAAATTAAATCGAATAATAAAACTAAAAAAAAACAAATTTTTATTTGGATTGAAAAAAATAAAGAATTCGAAAATGATATCCAGCAATTAATCGAATTCTTCGATAGTCGATTACAAGTAAAAACGAGAGTAGGGTTCCATATATACTATAAAATCACTTCAGATAATCCTGCTATAATGTTGTCCCTTCTTACAGCAATCCAAGAATTAATACCAGATATATTTTTTAACACAGACGAGTCGTTAAATCTCGAGGATTATCCCGAAATCTAGCCCTATTTCTTTTTAAGATCAAATAATTCCTTTTCTGATAAATGTAAAATTATCAAGGTTCATCATAAAAATAGTGTATTTATAAATGGGAGAGGGGGGATTTGAACCCCCGGCCACCTGGTCCCAAACCAGGAATCATACCAAGCTAGACCACCCTCCCTTAAAAATTGAGAAGGAAATTGATAAAAAATAACTATGAAAAGATATTTATATTATTAGATATCAATAATAATAATCCAAATATTTATTCGATTTTTAATTTTTTTATTTCTGACTCCCATCTATCAATAGTTTTTGTTAAATCTAATAAATTATTATTACTTAAAATTCAAAAGGAACTCTCTTCCACTTAGTTTTGAAATGAAGAAAATAATTTACTTACAGAGAATTGGAGATATTGATCCTGGGATATTAATTGTATTAAAAAAAGATTTGAAGTGGTTCTTTGAAAAATACGGTTTTAAAATTGTAAATATTCCCAACCCAATTCCTTTACTAAAATCTGAATATGATTCTTATAAAAGACAATATGATGCGTTGAAGATAAAAAAAAGATTAATTAAGTACGTTAAAATTAAAGACTATAATCGTGTTCTGGGTGTTTTGGATGTTGATATTTTTTCTAAATATTTAAACTTTGTTTTTGGTGTTGCCGATCTGCCTAAAAACCAGAACTTTGGGAGTGCGTTAATTTCAGTTACCCGCTTAAAAGAAAGTTTTTATAGAAGAACTGAAAATATAGCACTTTTTGAGCTGAGAATAGTTAAAGAGGCAATTCACGAGCTAGGTCATACATTTGGATTAAAACATTGCATAAATTTCTGCGTAATGAAATTCTCAAATACTTTAGAGGACACTGATCAAAAACCGCCTAAATTTTGTGAAGATTGTGCTAATAAAATGGACATCATTACAGATAATTTTGATTAGCTTTTGTTATATCTATATCTTTGAATTTCAACCATAGTTCCTCTCCAATTTTTAGGATATCTTTATAACCCCTTACTAATTGTATTAAATCATGGGGTATATTTCCTTTACCGAAATAAGCCCCTGCTAAACTACCTCCTATAGCACCCACAGTATCACTATCACCACCAGCAGTCGCTAATTGGAAAATACACTCTTCAAATGAATCCAAATTTTTTAAAAAGATGAAGATTGCGCAGGCTACTGTGCTCAGAGTATATGGATGAACAAACGCTTTTCCTAAATAATCCTCGATAAAATAAGGTGTTTTTACGCCCACTTGAGAGAATTTGATTAACCCTGCTTCTAACGAAATGTTAAGACTATTCCTTATTTTATTTAAAATCTTTATAAATTCATCCCATATTTCTTCTCCTGAATTAGAGATAGAAGAAATAATGACCTCAAAAAATTCATCAACTAAGAACTCTGTTTCAATTGTTTTATTTATTAAAAAAGCAATAGCTCTTGCAACTACTATAGCCCCTGCAGAAGCTGCGGGATGAGAATGAGTAATAATACTTGATCGCAATGCGGAATTTTTTAGATTTTTTGTATCTTTATTGTAAAATAATCCAATAGGTGAAACTCTCATTGCTGTACCGTTTCCTCCGGAGTTTGAAGCTGCTTTTTTCCAAGAAATTCCGTATTTTAGTTTTTGAATCGACGATAAACATCCAAATCCGGGGCCTATGGGGGGATCTTCAAGCCATTCGACATATTCTCTAATAAAGTAGTCCTCATTAAAACCAGATCCTTGAATAAGCGCTTTAGCTGTGTGTAATGTTAATTGAGTGTCATCAGTATAAGTACTAAATAATTTTTTATTGCTCCTTATAAATTCTTTAAAATCATTAAAGCGGGAGTATATTCGTTCCCTAATCATGCCTTCAAAAGGATGTCCTAATGTATCCCCTATTGCAACACCTATAAGACATCCTTGAAATTTATCTAGATATATTAAATCTATCTTATACATTATGTTTAAAATCTTTATGTTGAATAAGTATTTTTCCTTTATGTAATTAAATTTATTCTTTAATTGAATGATGTAAAATAGATTTAGGGATTTTTATGACTTTTTCAATTTCGTCTATATATTTCCTTAAGTTGATAAGAACAATTATTCTAAAATGGATAAGTATTTTTATAAATAATATTTTTTTCTCATTTCCTCATGAAATATCAATTTAGATTTTATAAAACTAAATTTATAGATTTCGCTTTCTTCTATTTGAAAATTGATAAATTAATAAAGATCGAGTACTATTAAGATTATAAGGATATAAATTATTACCTTCCTAATAATTTGATGGGAGCATGAGTGAAGAAGAAACCCCTGAATGTTTTGAAAATTCGTGTAAACCCGAAAAAATTGTTGATGTGTTTACTTTAATTAATGCACTAAATAAGAAATATGAAAAATTACAGCGAGATTATATTCAAGAATTAGCACTTACACCAACTCAGCATTTTATTTTAAGTCAACTTTGGGAATCTGATGGCCAACAATTTAAAGAATTAGCAGAAAAATGTGGGTGTTCAAGATCTACAATTACAGGGGTAGTAGATACAATGGAAAAAAAGAAGATAGTCATTCGTGCATTACACCCCTCTGATAGAAGGAGTCTTCTTGTTAAACTTACAGAAAAAGGCAAAAACTTAAAAGATATAACACCTCCTTTAGAATCAATCGTTAATGGCTGTTGTCCAGAAATTAATCAAGAAGAGATGAAAAAGTTAGGAGAATTACTTCAGAAATTATTAAACTCACTAAAATTTTAAAGAGTTAACTTGCGATTCCTTTAAAATTACATTATAGATCATTTTGTTAAGCTCTTAATTATACGAAACGAAACCTTTATATAGTTAGGATCCTAACTATTAATCAACTAACAATTAATTATAAATGAGGTCTTAATTACACATGGGAGATAAAGATAAAGGTTGTTGTTCTGAAGAACCAAAAAATGATTGTTGTTCTAAAGCACCAAAAAATGATGATGAGGAATCCCAATCAAAAGAAGGGTGTTGTTAAAGTAAACGAATTCACTTTAAGGTTACATTTAAAATTTAAAGATCAAAATTTTTATTTTTTTCAGTTTTATTTCAAAAAAAAATACAGATTGGATACAAATGTTAGCGAATAGAATTTGTAGAAAAAATGCAATCGTAAAAATATTTTATATTATTTGTAAAATAATCTATTAACAAAATTATTATTGAGTTCAAAAAAAATGAATGTTATGGGTATATCAGGGACTCCTAGGAAGAAAGGGAATAGTGAAATCCTATTAAGGTATGCTTTAAAACCTTTTAAAAATAATGGATGGAACATTAAGATTTTTCTTTTAAGTGAATTAACAATAAAACCTTGTAATGCATGCGAGTCATGTAGGGAAACTGGTACTTGTAATATTAATGATGATATGCAAAGTATTTATGATGCATTTCGATGGTGTAATGCCATCATAATCTCAAGTCCTGTTTATTATCTAAATGTAAGTTCCCAATTACTCTCTGTACTTGATAAGCATTATGCGGTAAAATTTGATAAACCTTTAGAAGGGAAAGTAGGTGGGGCCATTGCAGTTGGTAGTGGAACATCGGGAGGTCAAACAATAACAATTAATGCCATTCATACATGGATGCTCTCATGTGGAATTATATGTGTTCCTGGTGAATTAAATGGGGTAAAAGCTGTAGCTGACAAGCCAGGCGATATTTTAAACCAAGAAAACTGGTTAAAACAAGCAGAAATTCTTGGATTTAATATTCTAAAAGTAGCAAAACTGCTTCAGAAATAAACAATTAGTAATAAATTGCTTAAATTACTTTATGAGGTTATTTCACTGAATTTTTTAACTACTCGATTTTTTTTCTTTAAATATGAATAGAATATTAGATTTTCAACTAATTTTTGGTAGATTAAAAAGTTATTAAAAAGGCTTATATATGAATATTACTAATTTATGTTTTAAACTACTCATTAGTATCAAAAAAGAGGACACATATGGCTAAATTAGAGAAACTGAATAATGTAATTACGGCAATGATTACCCCTTTTAAAGAAGATTTAACCATTGATAAACAAAAATATCGTGAATTCATCAGATTTCAAATACAAAATGGTTGTCAACCATTAACCATGGGAACTACGGGAGAATCTGCAACTCTTTCTCACGAAGAACACCATGTTGCTATGGATATTGCCATTGATGAGGGTAAAAAGAGCGGAAAAGATCCCTTTATTTTAGCGGGTGCTGGGAGCAATTCAACTAAAGAAGCTATTTCTCTTTGCCAATATGCTGAGAATGCAGGAGCAGACGGGTGTCTAGTAGTTGTACCATATTATAATAGACCAGTCCAGCATTCATTAATTGATCATTTTTCAGCAGTAGCAGATTCTATTTCCATACCGATAATTCTTTATAATGTCCCCAGTCGAACGGGGCGAAATATAGAACCTGAAACCGTATCTAAATTAGCTTATAAAAAAGAAAATATCATTGGGATTAAATGTGCGAGTGGAAACATAGATCAAATTACGAAGATTATAAAGACAACGCCTGATGATTTCATAGTACTTAGTGGTGATGATGGAATGACATTCCATGTCATGGCTCTAGGTGGTAAAGGTGTTGTAAGTGTAGCGTCAAATATCATACCTGCTAAGTTAGTGGATTTTACAAACACTATGCTTAATGGAAAATGGGAGCGCGCGAGGGAATTACAATTAGAACTTTTTGAACTATTTAAAATATTATTTGTGGAATCTAATCCCGGTCCCGTTAAATTTTCCGCTGAATTGATGGGTATAATGAATAAAAGGATGAGATTACCTTTAACGCCACCTTTGGAAGAAAATCAAGAAAAAATAAAGGCAGTATTGAGAAATTTAAATTTAATCTAAATGCAAAGCAGAATCGAGTTATTAAAATGATAAGATTATTAATACTAGGTCCTTCTGGATCAACAGGAAGATTAATTTCCTCATTAGCGTTGACCGATAATGAAATTAAGGTAGTAGCAGCATGTGATCTAGCACACATAGGTGAAGATCTAGGATCCTTGTTAGCAATTCTTAACCCTGACAATATAAAGATCAAAGATGTGGATCAACTTCAAGAAATTATTAATGAAACTAATCCAGATGTGGTTGTAGATTTCACAGTCGCGAGTGCAACAGAAAAAAACTGTAAAATCTGTGTTAAAAATGGAATCAGATGTGTAATTGGAACAACTGCGATGTCGAAAGAGTTTTTGGAGGATTTTGAAGAACTTGTAGAGAAGCACAAAGCCCCTTCGGTAATATCACCAAATATGGCAACTGGAGTAAATGTTCTGTTTAAAATCGCTGGAATTTTAACGAACTATTTGAATGCATGGGATATTGAGTTAATTGAAAGTCATCATCATCGCAAGGTAGATTCACCTTCAGGGACGGCATTGACGATCGCTAAAACAATCTGTGATACTCTTGGGTGCGATCTAGAAGAAACACTAAAATTTGGACGTTCAAGGGGTCCCAATAAAAGGAAATTAGGTGCTAAAAATGAAATAGGTATCCATTCAATTCGAGGCGGTGATATTGTTGGCGATCATACTGTTCTGTACGCCGGACCAGGTGAACGAATTGAATTAAAACATCAGGCTCATAGTAGAGAATGCTTTGCTAATGGAGCAATAAAAGCTATTAAATTTATTGCGAAACAAAATGAAATTCGTATTTTTTCAATGAAAGATGTTTTAAATCTATAAAAGATATATTTAAAATTTATTCCTCCTAAGATATTTACGGTAGGCATAGTATGAATTCAATATAATTTTATTTCTACACTCCGTAATATAAATTATCGTAGCAGGTCTGTTAAAAAATTCTCCCGAAACAACATCATTTAATTTAAGAGAATTAGAGAAAAAAAAATATATAAGTTGACTTGCGTATAATAATTTATCAAGAAAAGGATAGGTTCTCTGCGAAATTTCTTTTTTCTTTAAAATATTGTTTAGTAAAATTATGGAAAAAAAAAGCATAATAGTAATATCCTTAGTTCTCATTATTGGTTTTTCTGTAGCTGGAACAACTATTTTTATATTTTATGAGAGTTCAAAAGAAGTTTCTGGCTATTATGAAATCTCTGGGGAGGGAATTTTTTTTTCTGATATTGAAATTAATAATCAAATTCAGAAGGGAAACATTAATTTCATGACTTTATCTAAAAATTCAAGTAATATTTTAGAAGCAGAATGGACAATAAATTATAAGGGTTTTAATGATCCGGAAAAATTTATAGTAATTACTTATGAAGAACAACAACCTATTTTAAAAATTTTTAGCACTATCAATAAGCCGGATGATATTATTGATTTAGATCTCACTATATTCTTTAACCCAAATTATAATAACTATAGCTTTAAAAGTGATAGTAGAAATGGTAATATAAAATTCAATACATATAAAATTAATTATAGTGTATTTGAAATTAAAACCAGTTCAGGAAATGTTGATGTTCAGTTAAATAAAAGCTCGATATATAATGATTTTAAAATATCAACGATTTCTGGAGATACAAATTTAATTCTAGATCACTCAATTTTCTCAAAAGATTTTATATGTACATCAGATTCAGGAGATCAATTTTTTGATATTTGGAATATTCGATTTATATCTTATTCAAATTTTAACGCTTCTGCGTTATCGGGACGAATTAATGTAAAATGGGCAAATCATTTCAATAAATCTCATAACATAAATATAAACTTAAATTCTCATAACGATGTTTCTATCAAAATGTGGTCCCCTATAGAAATTACAAAATTTGATATATCCTATGAAGCTATTAATGGAACAACACGGTTTTCAAAGTCTGCTGCTCTTTTTGAAGAAATAGGTTTTAATCATTATCATTCCTATAACATTAATCAATCAGGTATAGATTTTTGTAATATTAGTGCTATAACTATCTATGGTGAAGTTTATGTATTTATAGTAAATTGCTTTAAATGGCAACGATTTTGTAATTGGGCTAATGATTTCAATCCATATGATGTTCACACATCAGGAGAATATGTAATTCCTAAGAAAGATCATAATGTTACAACAATTGAATTTTACAATTTGAATTATATTTATTTAAATAGAACTGAATATTTAGATATTAATTTTAAATTACTTCCAGTTACTAGCGAAAATATCATCTATTTAGATTGGGATCTAACTTATCTGCATGCCATGGGAATTGGAGTTGGCCGCATTGAAGTAGGAATCTCAAATAAAACAGAAGGGAATATACTTAAACTGTATATTGATCTTGAATATGAATTAGATCGAATATTACCAACGTTCACTAATTACAATTTTACCTTATTTATTCATCCAAGTTATAGTTTTTATAATTATACTATATAAATTGGCTATAGTCATAATTACAGGCGACGATCTCTATAGTTCAATTTTACTATTAATTTTTTTAAAAAGAGATAAAATTATAAAAGATCAGAGCAGATCAGTCTTATCATCAATCTACTTTATACAGATTTCATATTGCCAACTCTTCATTTAGAAGGTCTAAAGGGTATCCAGTCCTTAAAGCTTCCTTTATTATAATTTTATCTCATAATAGAAGAAAGCACTAAAATTTTTATTCTTTTACATGAAAATTAACTACTATTTTTTGTTACTTTAAGTGATCTGGAATAATTTGAAGTTTTAACAAGTCATCAAGACTCTCTGCTTCTCTGATTTTATAAATCTTTCCATTATTGATTAAAATTTCAGGGGATCTAGGTCTAGAATTATAACTACTGCTCATCGTAAAGCCATATGCACCTACATCGAGAATTGCAAGTACATCCTTCTCTTCTAACGTCTTTAATTCTCTATTCTTGCCTAGTATATCACCAGACTCGCAGATTGGCCCAGTGATATCATAAGTTAATGCTGTATCTTTTCCTTTCTTATTACACGATATAATATGATGATAGGAATTGTATAAAGTAGGTCTTAACAGTGTATTAAACCCAGCATCAACTCCCGCAAATAATTTATATCCATTGTTTTTGATCGTGTTTATTTGCGTTAAAAGAATGCTTGACTCCGCAGTTAAATACCGCCCGGGTTCAATCTTAAAAATAGGTTCCCCAACATTCTCAGATTTGAGGAGATTTTTAAATGGTTTTATAACATTTTCTTTGTAAATATCCAAATCTAATGGTTCTTCTTCTGGTCGATAAGGAATACCCATACCACCACCAAAATCGATAAATTCAAATTCAATCTCGAGAGGCTTAGCAATTTTTTTTATAATACTAACGAATTTCTCTACTGGTTTTTTGAAATCTTGAGCGTTTAATACTCCTGATCCAATATGTTGATGAATCCCAAACTTCTCAAAACCATATTCTTTTGCTTTACTAAACGCTTCGATCGCTTGTTCCTCTAGGATACCAAATTTAATCGTTTTTCCCGCTGTAATTGTATGAGTGTGGTGTCCAGCACCAAACTCTGGGTTTATTCTAAAAGAAATTATTGATTTTTCCTTCCCAAGGTCGTCATGAATTTTCGTTAATCTTTTTAATTGACTTACACTGTCAAGATTTATTAGAACATTATTTTCAACTGCGAATGTAAAATCTTCATCAGTAAACATATTTCCAGTATATATTATCTTTTCAGCAGAAATACCTGCTTTAAAACATGTATATATTTCACCCATAGATGTACAATCAAAGAAAGCCCCCTCTGAATGAAATATTTTTAAAATTGATAAATTTGAGTTTGCTTTAACAGCATAATGTATTCTATTATTCTTGTATTCTGAATTTAGTAAACCTTTTAAATTTCTATAGCGTTCTCGTATCGTATTTTCGTTAATCACATAAATAGGTGTACCATATTCTTTAGAAATTTCTAGTGTATTTTTCCCTGCAAAATAAAGCACTTCGTTACGATACTCTAAAGCTTTCATGTTTAGCCATTCCGAATAGTTCACTTTTCTTACCTCAAATTTAGCTTAATGTTTAACATAATTATATTATACAACCATTAAATCAAAATTCAATCCTGTCGATAACCCCTTTAAACACTTTTACTACGGGACCTTCCATAAATACCGTTTTACCGTTATAAGTAATTTTCAAGTCTCCACCGTCGTTATGTACGGTTACCGGAGTGTTTGGATTAAATTTTCCTAAAATAGTCCCCGCTACCACTGCAGCACAAGTGCCAGTTCCGCAGGAATTCGTCACTCCTACACCCCTTTCAAATACTCTTAGAAAAGCTTCATCTTTGGATAGGACTTTTACAAATTCCACATTAGTTTTTTTAGGAAAAATTTTATGAGATTCAATTGCTACTCCATATTTCTTTAGATTCTCATCATTTATAACCTCTTCTGCAAAAATAATCGCGTGAGGATTGCCCATTGATACCGCCGTGAAATTTAAAATCTTATCTAATACTACAATAGATTCGTTTACGCAGCGATTAGCAAGGCTCTCCAAATTCACTGGAATATTATCACAATCCAAAATTGGAGGACCCATATCAATAGTTACCGTTTCAACTTCATTATCCACAACTTTAAGTTTCGCAACCACGATACCTTTAAGTGTTTCAATTTCAATATCTTCTTTCGTATATATATCGTTTTCATATATGTATTTTGCAAAACACCGTACTCCATTTCCACACATTTCTGCTTGAGAGCCGTCGGGATTAAACATTTTCATCCTCACTTCTGTCAATTTTGGATGACAAACAAATAAAACTCCATCTGCTCCAACCGAGAAATGGTGTTTACATAATTTTATTGCTAAATCTGCTTTTTTATCATCTGGAATACCCCATTTAAGATTATTAATTAATATATAATCGTTACCTAAGCCATGGTGCTTCTCAAAATCCAAATTTTCTAGTAAAATTTTACCCATTTTATTGACACTTGCTAAGTTTTCTATTTATTATATGTCCTTTTAGATAAATTGTTCCCTTATTGAAAAAAATTACTATTTTAAAATTAAAAAGAATTAAAATTTACTATTGCATTAATACCTATTTTAATTCTTGTAAGCAATTAAAAGATTAAGCCTAATATTTCAATAAAGCTTAAGTTAGGTTCAACATTATATCAAAAGTAAAATTACTTAGTAAGCTGAATTATGAAGCGTAAATATCTTATAGTTCCTATTCTCGCTCTAATGGCTCTCATTCCAATAGTAAGTATTTTTGGATTTGAGCATATAGATAACATAAACGATGGTATTTCCGTGTATTTTCTAGTAGATTTAGAAGAGGGGGAGAATATTGAAATTAACATAACTCATATTGAAGATGGGAACTTTACACTCTTTCTATTCGGTTCACGACCTACTCAGTCTTATGTAAACGATGATAAAACTCTTAATCCAACCATTTTCGAGGTAGCTTTAAATTACAGCATAGATGACAACCCTTATATCAACTATACAGTATCACAATCAAAAATATATTACATAGAATTGATTTTAATAGACAATGGGCCAGACACATTCTTTTTAAGAACTAATATAGACGAGCTAACGAGATATTACCTCCCTATTGTACCCGGATTTCAAGTAGAATTATTAATTATTTCATCTTTCTTAACAGTAGGATTAGTTCTTATTCTTTATAAGAGAAGAATGAGAACAATTTAACCAGATTCAGTTTTTTCAACTCATCCTATTAAAATATGAAAAGAATTTGTTTTTAGAATTATTTAGATGGTTAAAAGAGTTAGATACCTTCCCAACCAGCTAATCGGGCAAAAAGATACCACGAAGCATAAGCTTTTAAGTTTGCATTTAAAGGTTGAGAGTGAGCAGAACCACACGCGTACCATTCTCCTCTATCCGGTTCTGTGTTAACGCCATTATGAGTAGATTGCCATTCTAATGCCCAATTTCCGCCGGTATAATAACAACCATCATCAACATTTTTATCAAGAAAGTAGTTATCATCTGGATCGTAACTTTCAATATCAGCAAAATCGTATAAAGTTCTGTTATGCATCATACAGTGTTCTCGAATAAGTCTATTTTGTAAATTGTTAGTCCCATTTATCCCTTGTCCATCAACATGACCCGTCATAAACACAAATTTTACCTCATTCGTTGAATTTCGTCCTTTTGAACCACCAGCAGAGTATGCAGAAATTAAATTCTCCATATGTGATAGGTATCTTGTGATGTTATGTCCAGCTATATTACACCAAGACCACATAATCACATTAGTTCCTGGATTATTCAGATGGTCCAAATATTCTTCTGTTGCAGCTGCCCAAGCATCATCATTAGGATTTTCGAGGTCACTTGCGCTAGTTGTCGTTAAGGTACCACCAAATCCACCATTAAAATCATAAAATTCAAGAATTGAGTCATTAGTTGCACCACCTGGACCATATATATAAATATCATCCCCTCCCATAAAAATATCTAAATTAGACATGCCTGAAGTTAATTGACTCCCATGAGACGTATGACCATACGCAATATTAAGGCTCTTTTTAGCCTCTTCTATCCATGCAATTGGTATACTTTTTAAATCCTCCAGATGAGCATGATTATGGGTTATTATATAATTTCCTGAAACAGTATGATTATTTCCATCAGTATCTTCATTTACATTATTTATTATCCAAAAAATTGCTGGTACACTAACAACAACTATACAGATTATTATTATAATAAAAACGGTTTTTCGTCTCATTATTAATCAGTCTTTAGCAAATTCAATGATATTCTTATTTTTAATACATAACGTCTTTGTTATTAAAATTTAATCAAAATTTAACAGTTACTTTTCTTGAATTTAATCTTTATAGCTCTACTCTCATAGTATTAATATTTTATTTATCTCATGTTTATCTCTTTTCGTGTGACGAATTCCGAAGTGCATCATATTTAAGTGATTGCTGATTTTGATAATTTTTTAATAATTTTTTTGTTCAAATCGTACAAAATCAACATTTTAGACGATCCTTGATCAATTTCCATCACATAATTTTAAATTAAATTCACCAATAGCCTATCTATAGAATTGATATAAAGAAATAAAGTGAAGAAAAATTTCGTTCGATGAAATTAGTAAAAAATTAGCTCAATTAATGAAGGAAACGGAAGAAATTGAGTTAAAAGATGTAGACCTTTTTGCTGAGTACTTAGAATTTCAAATGTTACCTGGTATTATTCAATCTGCAGCACAAGCGGTTCTTCCTGGCATCGGAAAAGCAGAATGGACCCCAACAAAATTTTCTCTAGATTTGGAATTTCCGGGACAAATTGAAACTATCGAATTCATTAGATCTAATGGTAAAAAAGCAGTAATTGGCGGAGAAAAAGTTCCACCTTTTTACAACTTTCTTGGTCTTGACAAAAGAAACCCAAATCCCCCTCTTGTTACATATGATGTTTTCGATATGGGTTCTAAAATGATGTTACCAAAACCAATTAAGCAAGAATATGGAGAAGTCTTAGGAGATCCCGCAGAATGGGCTAAATTTGCTGTTGATAAATTTGGCGCAGAAAGTATAACCTTCCACTCTCTAGAAATCGATCCTGGAATGGGTGACGCACCTGTTTCGCAATCTGTTAAATATTTAGAAGAAATATTACAGGCTGTAGATGTTCCTGTCATTATTGGTTGTTCTGGAAATAAAGAAAAAGACGTGGAGATGTTTAAAGCCACTGCGGCTGTTGCTGAAAGCGAAGTATTGATGCTCTCTGCTGCAGATAAGGCTACGTGGGAGGAAGTTATACCGTTAGCGGTGAAATATGACCACAACTGCTTGCTATGGACGAGTTTGGATTTAAACAACCAAATAAAAATGAACAAAGATGCTTTAGAATTAGGACTCCCTAAAAATAGAATAGTTATGGATCCGACTTGTGCAACGCTCGGATACGGAATGGAATATAGTTTCAGTATTTATCAAAGAATGCGTATCGCTGGATTATTGGGAGAAACTGACCTTGCATATCCAATCAGCGGTGGTACAACTAACGCGTGGGGTGCTCGTGAGGCATGGATGAGCGAGAAACAAGCACCCCAATGGGGAATGAGACAATATAGAGGTCCAATTTGGGAAATTATTAATGCTTTAAGTTTAGCTCTTGTAGGCTTAGATCTCGCCATGATGTTCCATCCTGTAGCCGCAAAACATGTTAAAGAAATAACTAAACAGTTCTTTGCAGAAATTCCTAAAAATTTAGAAGCAAAAGGTTATTACGACTGGGTTTCAGCAAGAATTAAGAAATAAAATTCTACTTTTTTTATCTTATTTTTTTTAGCAGACATATTGTTCCTTAGTCCTTATTGTAATGAAGTTGCTCTGAAAGACTATATACATAAGATTTAAATAATCTATTTGGTAAACTAGATTGGAATTAGTAACATGTTTAGGGGGAAATTATGATGAAAGTAGTAAATGTGTATGAAATTATCCTAACAATCGTGGGATTGTCTGCCTTATTTGCTTTTGGCTATGTGATCCTCGTTATTGCAAGTCTGTTTTTTCTCTAACCACAAATTTTTCTGATATATGAATTCCTCGATATTTATATCTACTGACTCTCGTTGCATTTCCAGGTTTCTACATTTAGCTGATATTCAAAATAAATATCATCGTGGATTTTTCTTCTTGGATCTTTAGTTTCACTTTTTACTTTCAGTAATTCTCCGATCAATTCAAGATTTCCTTTACATTCAATTGTATCCTTACTGTAAATTACAATCTGATGATCTTCATCTAGGTCAAAGTATTCCATAAATGGAAATTCTTTTGTACACATGGTGAGATGTTGCCAGATTGCTTTAGCTATAACTCCTTTAACTTTTACCGTTTTCCCAATGTTTTTTTCAAAAGATGAGTATTCAACTATTTCGACCATAATTGATTATCCTAATAGAAAAGATATTTTTCAATTAATAATAATTCAGATTAAAAAGATAATAAAAATAAGTTCAATTAAGCTTT
>JAGXNP010000057.1 GCA_019894885.1 Promethearchaeota archaeon
TCAATCGCTCTTTCACAATATATTTTTAAAGGAGGAAGAGGGGCATCCATAAGATTTATATGTGTTTTAGATAAAGTTTCAATTATAATATGAGACAAACCTGTTTCTTCAGAAAACGCTGCATCATAGCAAGTCAGAATTGGCATTTCATTCATCGTTTCAGCTACGATACTATAAAAATTTACCTCATGTTCCCCTAAAAGTTTAGCTAGATCATTAGGTTTGGAGATTGTTACATATATTTCAGGAGAAACTGATTCCGTTTGAGCATCATTAGAAAAGTTTAGATCTAAGAAATGGTAATTAGAAGTCTCTGTTTCTAGTGAATTTTTTATTATTATTTTTGATACTTTTCCATGGCTAAGGAAACCCTTTTTTTTGAAAATATTTGTTAACCTTTCTGGTGTTAATTGCTCTATATTAGTAATTACTCCATTTTCATTCATTTTTTATCCTTCCAAAACATTCTTCTACTCGCTAAAATAGTATAGACAATTATGTAAAAATATTATGAATAATAATTATATAACAATTTCGTATGTATATGTGATATTTATTAAAGATGTAATCTGGTAATCACCGTAAAATTGGTATAAAGTATTCCCTTGTCTTATTTTAGAATGTTTGTTATCACAAATGTAATTCTCTGTTTTTTGTTAAATACATTCATTTTAATTTTTATTAAAATGACAAAAATTATAATTTTGATAAAAATATGAGTGAATATGGTAATAACTGGGAAGATGAAAGAGATTCTCGTGATATAAATAGAGAAGTGAATGAGGTTAAAGGTGAGGCCTTTAACCAGTAAAACAAGAAATTGATTTATATCAAGGAAATCCTAATAAAAATTTATTCCCTAAATTTACATGCATTAAATATTTTTTAGCTGTTTCAAGGCATTTTTCCGCTTGTTTTCTTGGAGTAATAGGTAAATCCCTCATTTGGTAATCACCATGAAACACTAAAAGGCTATAGGGAATCTCAGGATTTATCTCACTAATAAATCTCGCTATTAACTCCACTTCTTCATAGTTTACATAACCTGGAACTAATAGAGTGCAAGCGCTCATTTCTGGCATATATTCTCCTCGCGAACCAAAATAATTTTCAGCTAAATATTTGAAATTTTCAAGTGTTCTACTATTACTAACACCACACAGTGCTAGGTTTAACCTTTCATTAAAAGACTTTAAATCAAATTTAATGTTTCCTCCCGAATTTGCGGCAATTTGCATACATTTATCAACTAAAGTTTTATTACCACTGCCATTCCATTCCCAGCATACTCTGAATTTTCTTGGATGTTCTTCCTCCTTGATTTTCTCCAAAATAAGGTTCGCTAAATTAATAGTAAAAGGTAGTTGCACTTCAGGAGTACCCCCAAAGTAACAAATACACGAAACTTTTTTGTTGTTATATATCCTATCAGCTAACGATTCGACATCAACCATATACTTCTTTGAAATTTGTTTGTGTGAAGCGTTTTGGCAAAAGAGACAATTAAACGAGCATCCATACAAAAATGCCGCATACGAGTAGGTGTTATTGGCCCCACCACAGAACCAAGCATTACAACAATTAGTTGGTATTGGATCGAGGTACCCGTGAATATAGCCTTTTCGTTTAGAAGGTATTGGTAACTCACCGCTCTGATTTCTCTCAACATTTCTTAATCCACAATAACTTAAATCATTTTCAGAAAGAGCACACTCGTTAATGCAAAAATTACATTTCAGCTTAATGTTTTTTTTTTCTGCTTTCGGAGGTTCCGGAGGTAGGTCTACTAAAGCTCTAACTTGTTTATGGACATTTAAAATGTGTGGCTTAACAATTTCCCAATCTCTTTTAAGTATGCATTCTCGACATATATTTAGCACATCAGAAATTTGTTTATCTATTTTACCGCAAAATTTACATGTTCCTATATTTAATCACCGCTTTTTTAGTAACAAAAAAGTCTGTCCTGATTTCTGGTTAGGATTCTGTTTGATGACAAATCCATTGAACCCATTAGTGTTAAAAGATGATGTAAACATTTCCAGCTCTTGATCGTCTTTAGGGTAAAATTCAATTATAATTCTTCCATTTGGTTTTAGTAATTTGTACAAATTTTTTGCAGTATTATTTGCAATTTTCGTTTTGTCTCGAACTGACTTTGCTCTATGGGTGATGAAATTGTAGGCTGAGATAGAAATTGCGTGGTTTATTGAAGAGCTTCTTAAAGGTATAAAGTTTATGTCTGCTAAAATGAGCTCAAGATTGTTTTGATTGTTCATATGATTCTTCTTAGTTTTTACTTTTGAAAGCATATCATGTAAGACATCGACTCCAACTACTCTAAAACCTCTCTCTAATAAAATTTCAGTGGAAAATCCAGTTCCACAGCCTAAATCAACAATGAAAAAAGGATCATCTTTCAAAAAATCCGGTTTCTCTAAATTATCTAATCTTTCGTCATACAAATATTGTAAACAAAGGAGTGTAGTTTTTTTTTGATTTCTCTCCATCCATATTGATGAATCATAGTCTAGGGAATTATTCCCAAGATAAGAGTCAGGGAACTTTGGAGTACTTTCACGATTGGACATAATTGACTAATATTTCATAATACTAAAAACTATACATATAAATTAGTTAAATAAATTGATATATTTAAACGAAATTTAATCAAAGTGATTAAAAAAAAGAATCAAGATTTGATATGTCAGATAAAAATTCTATTATTATTTGTGATGATGAGCCTGATATAGTTAGTCTCGTTCAAAAATTTTTACAGCTTGATAATTACAAAATCCTTACATGTAGTAACGGTAAAGAAGCATTAAAGATTCTAGAAGAAAAATATGAAGAAATCGTATTAATATTGTTAGATGTTATGATGCCAGCGCTCAGCGGATTTGAAGTTCTGAGAACCATTAGATCGAAGGATTTCTATAATAATATTAAAGTAATTCTTTTTACAGTTAAGAGCTTTAAGGAGGATATAGAAAAAGGCAAGGAATTAGGTGCAGATGGTTATGTAACTAAACCATTTTCAGGAAACGAGCTTCGATCTTATATAAAGGAAGTATTAAATAATTAAGTTCTATTGAATACTCGTTTAATTATCGGACTTTTATAATCCCTTAATCGTATTGGAATCAATCCCTTTTTAAACAAAAAAATTGATCGAGCCCAGCGATCAAAACATGCAAATCATATATACTTTTTAAATCACTAAAATGAAAAATTATTAGGTAGCTATTAAAAAAAGATTAAATTTTAAGAATTCTAAATAAAAATTAGATTTATCTGAAATTAGGATGTCAATGTCAGCAGTGAAAAAGATTTTAATAGTAGATGATGAGGAAGATATTACACATTTGACTGAAAAGTTTTTACAATTGGAGAATTACGAAACAATTACTTGTAGTAATGGAACCGATGCGTTAAATATAGTAGAAGAAAAGCATGACGACATAGCACTTATTTTGCTTGATATTATGCTTCCTGGAATGAACGGTTATGAAATTTTAACGGAAATCAAATCACGATATCCTAAAATTCTTGTAGTTTTATTTTCTGTGAAAAATTTTTTTGAAGACATTCAAAAAGGTAAGGAATTAGGAGCTGATGGTTACTTAGTTAAAGCTATTTCTGGTAATGAAATTTTAGCTTATGTTAGGAATATCCTCAAAAAAAAACAAACCTAATTATTTAATTCTTAGGAAAACTAACTAAAATTGGAACTTTTAAAGAAATCCTTCGTTAATTCCTTTTATAGCCTTATCTATAATTTTTACCAACTTCCCATGCTTTTGCGAATTTTTCACCTACTTTCCAATAATGACCCATAGAAAATGTGAAGGTCTTAAATTTAGAGATATCTGGAGCACCCTCGGTTAGATATTCTTCATCCGCATAAGCGTTCACTACTTCTCCAATAAACAACTCGTGGCTTTTCTCAATATCAACAAATTCGCTGGTTTTTATGGTTTTAATAACTTTGCATTCCAAATTTAGCGGAGATTGACTTATCATTGGTGCAGTCTTGAGTTCTCCATAGAAAACATCAAAAACTTCTGATTTATCTGCATTTTTTCCTGAAACTATACCACAATAATCAGTACCCTTTATAATATCCTCAGAAGGAGTATTTACGCTAAACACTCCATTTTCCTTTATTCCAATATTTGTATAATGGCTTTCGTAGGACGCGATTGAAATTAAAGGTGGTTGATATTCAACTATACCGATATAAGCTACTGGCTCAAAATTTGGTTTTCCATTTATATTTGCTCCAATTAGCGCGACAGGCATAGGAAATAAATATGCGCTTGGCTTTATTTTATTTTTCTTCAAGTTAATCACATTCTTTGCATTTTTTTTTTTATTTATTACTTTTTGAGCTATTATATGGATTAAAGAATTGTCAATTTAATAATTTTATTTTAGTATATTCATTTCAAAATAGAAAATAACAGTAATATCAGTCCGATTTTATGGAGATATCTGATTAGGTATCTAGTTCTTCGTTAGTTGGGTTACGAGCAGTACCCATTTCTTCAAATGCTACCTGATACTTACTTAGGATAATCGTCGCAAAAACAGTAAAGAGTAAAGAGATAAAGAATAATGGAAAATTCGCAAAGGATTGTTTGAATACGAAAATACCAGCAAGAATGGGAAAGAGTAAAGCAATTGAATCTAATATTGGATACATTATAAGAATTTTCCCTTTTTGGAATCCGCCTTGATAATACGGAAGACTACTAAGGTTAAAAATAGCCATCATCCAAAATCCTAAAAATACCCATAAATGAGCGTAATTTCCTCCAAAAATGAACCAGAATATGCCAAAAGGTAATTGGAATAAGGTATACCATTGAAAGCCTTCACCTGTTTGAATTAACGCCTGAGCTAATATGTTTGTAGCAGATCCTCCGAGAGCGAAAAGGATAGCACCTCCAAACATTATAAAGAGTCCCTCAGAGCTCTTCCCTCTTTTTTTCCTTGCGACTGTTAAAGATATAATGCTGAGGGAAAGCGACACTGTTAAAAATATAATAAGTGAAGGTACAAACTCGTATAGATCTAGTTCAACATCGGATATCCCTGCGAGTCCAATGAGAATTGGTGAAACCGTTAATATTCCTATTGCAATGTACTCGATAATACCTACTCTTTCGTTTAATAATTTTATAGCTGCAAATACAAAAAATATAAATCCGGTCGCCATAACAGGTTCTGTAACTAGAACTCCAACCAATCCAATAGAAATTATATACGGAAACCAACCTGCGACTCCTAAAATCGCACCAATTAACCATGATCTAATTTTAAATAACTTCATAAAAGTTTTTACTACCTTGATGAAGCCTTCTTCAGTTTTTATCTCAATGCCCCTTATAGCAGCCTCTTTTAGACCTCTTTTTTGATAGACAATACCTATATTAAAACAAAATGTAGTGATTAAAGCAAGAACTATTCCTACAATTGCGGTAATTATATTAACTTCTGACATAGATATTAGTTAAAAATCATTATATCTTATAATTTTCACTTGTTGGTTTTTTCAGTTTATTTTTTAAACAATAAAGTCAAAAAACTAAAGAAAAATCAAAAAGAATGCAATAGTAAGGATTAAAACAATACAAAATGTTTTTCTAGCCATATGTGCATAGTGAAAGCGCGGTTTTCTTCCTTTTTTATCTAATAAGTTAGGAAATAAAGTATGGTCGTGCGGTTCTATCTGATACCAATAAGCAGTGGATGACCAATCATCTCTACGATGATTATCATGTCCATGCTCAATAGTTGCAAGAATCTTTTTGTTAAAATAGATAGGATCCTCAATGTGGTATCTGTAATAAGAGATTTTTCCCCACCAATTTATTCCCCCCGCTTTGATTGTACCATGATAGGGAGCGTGATATTTCTGAAATTGCGCCCAAGATTGGTTTACATAATCCTCAGTTCCAGTTCCTTGTAAAGTGGGAATATTTTTATCTATATCCTCATCAATGTATATCATATCGTCGCCTTCACCTGGCCAATTTATATACCATGGGAGAAATGTTATATTATCTATATCTAAATGACATCCTACAAAATGACCTTTTCCTCGGGCTTCGAGAATTTTATAATTCTGAGATCGAGGGTCTTCGATGTTACATCCTTCATAGCAATAGTTTTTAGGTTTGATTTTAGTAAATTTCTTGCCCGTTTTGCTATCTTTCTTTTTAGGTATAGTTGGATTTTCTCGATGCCAGATTGCGTGAAAACGCCCATATTCTTTTTCGTTTTCAAATCCCTCTTGATAAATTTCGTAATCGATATAGAAAAAAATCCTCATAGGTTTTGAATTATCGTTTTCTACTGTAATTTTGAACCCTTTTGAAAAAGGCATCGGCCACCAACAATTAAATCCTTTACCCCGCTGAGGACTCATTTGGAGCGGCAAAGATACATAATTTTTATGTTTGGCATGACCTAATCCGAAAAAATCTCCTATAGGAGTTTCTACACTAGGAGAATCCTCTCGTTCGTTATCCCAGTAAATTCTAAGTATGATATTCCTTAAATAATAGCGTGATTTGCATAAGATCGTGCACCAAATATGAGTAATGCAACCTGGATCATTCACTTCGCCTATTACAACCTTTTCCCCTGGGTCAATATCAATCCAATCATGGTTGCCACCAGAAACATCATGACTCGAAATTCTCCTTCTTTTCACGGAATCTGGTTTTATCTTTGCTATGTCGTTTAAACTAGATTTACCTAATTTCATAGTTTAAATAAGCATTAATTAGTATTTTAATTTTTAATTTCCTTGGATAAAATTTTACTAATTATTTATTTATTATTTGAAAAAATCTTAAATAACTCTTTAAATCAATATATTATATTTAAGTATTAATTAGACTATACATAAAAGTTGTTTTATAATGGTTTTAGAGGCAACTAACGACAAAATTTCTTTTTTTAAGCAATACTTTTCGGTTTTGATTTTAATAGCGAATATCGGTTTCTTCGTTTGGCAATTGATGGATCCTTCTGGTCAAATGCATATTGAAGCAGCGTTTGTCCCTGCGGATTTCTTTGCGGGAGTGAATTTATGGACTATTTTCACATCTATGTTTATGCATGGAGATTTCATACATATTATTATGAATATGTGGTTTTTTCTGGTTATTACGGATAATTGTGAACACGCAATGGGACATGTTGTATATGTAATAACATATTTTGCTTCTGGTATTTTCGCGACAATGCTTCACGCGTGGAGTACGGTCTTCATTCCTTTCTGGGGGGAAACAATAGCAAAATTTATCCCGTCACTTGGAGCGTCCGGAGCGATTTTTGGCCTTATGGCTGTATATGCGATACTCTATCCTAAGAATAAGTTTTATCTCCCAACTGGAACTTACATGCGCAAAGTGACTGCAAGTTACTTCATAATTACCTACTTTATTACGGAGTTGACTTACGCTTTTTTCTCTTTTGAGTTAACTGGAACAGCTCATTTTGCCCATGTAGGCGGCTTTGTTGCTGGTGCAATAATAGCGGTAATCTTTAAATCCGTAAAAGGTAGTTCCTATAAGGAGAAAACGAAGTAATTATAAAAAACAAATAATTAACTTTTTATCTTTTTTCTTACTTTTTGATTTATAATTTATTGAAATTTGATTATTTTATTCAATAATAACTCACAAAGAGTAATCATTTTTAATTTAAGAAAATGGCGACAAAAATAGTAGTAATTGGAATGGGATATGTTGGGATTCCTATGGCAGCAATTTTAGCTGATGTTAATGATTTCTATGTTACAGGAATTCAGCGGAAATCGAACAGATCAGCATGGAAAATTGATTGGCTTAATAACGGTAAGAATCCTTATGAGGGAGAAGAACCAGGTTTAGATGAACTAATCGAGAGAGTGGTAAAAACAGGAAAATTTAAAGTTACAGATAGTTATGATGATATAAGCGAAGCTGATTTCATTTTGATCGATGTTCAAACTCCCGTTGATGACGAAAAAGTTCCAAGATATGCGTCTTTAAAGGAAGTATCCAAAAAAATTGCCAAGCATATAAAAAAGGGAGCGACAATAATAGTTGAATCTACGGTTGCCCCTGGAACAACAGATAACATTGTTCAATCTATATTGGAGGAAAAAAGTGGACTAAAAAGAGGTTTTGATTTTTATTTAGTGTTTTCGTTTGAGAGAGTTATGCCAGGAAAATTAATTGAATATATTACAGATTTTCCTCGTGTAATAGGAGGTGGATGCGAACAAGCCAATGAAAGAGCTAAATTTTTATACGGTAAGGTCGTTAAAAAAGAACTTCAAATAACTGATACGCTTACAGCAGAACTAACAAAATGCATAGAAAATGCTTATAGAGATGTAAATATCGCATTTGCAAATGAAATGGCTTTATTATGTGAAGATTTTAATAGAAATATATTCGAAATTATTCCTTTAATCAATAACCGCCATGACAGAATGATGCATTATCCCGGTTCAGGAGTAGGAGGTCATTGTCTCACGAAGGATCCTTGGCTTTTACTCTACGGTTTTAACAAATACACTGAAAGAATTAACGAATCGAAAATGAAAATTATTCCTCAATCAAGAAAAATAAACGATTTCATGCCATATCATATGATCGAGTTGATGGAAAATGTATTTAGAGACTCACATCGGTTAGTAGACAATATTAAAATCACCCTTTTAGGAGTTTCTTACAAGGCAAATACAGACGATACCCGAAATACCCCAACTGAAAATATGGTAAAAATCCTAAAAGGAAGATATCATTCACACAATATCGTCTATCTAGCACACGATCCTTATGTAAAAGAGCGAGATTATCATCTTACTGAACTTACAAGCGATTTTAACGAAGCTGTTGATAATGCAGATGTTTTACTTTTCACAACTAATCATTCTGTATATTACGATATAGATTTGAATGATCTTAAAAAAAGAGTAAATACTCCAATTATTATTGATGGAAGAAACATATTTGATAAGAAAACTGTTGAAAAATTAGGCTTCATTTACCGGAAAGTCGGAGAAGGTGCTAAAAAGCCTGTTTAGTATCTATTTAAATAAAAAATCATAGTTAAAAGTAAACCTCGATTTCTGCTGCTATCATTATTTTATCAAAAATAATAGTATCGCCTAGAATTAAATAACAAAAATTCTTGTATGTCTAAATAAGTTAATTCAGAAAAAAAGGTTGTTTTATCTCAAGTCCTTGCGAGGACCTTATTGATCAAATCCTATCATTTAACGACTTAAGCATCGAGATTTATTTTTGTTTAATTTTTAGAAGCTCTTTTATTTTCTTCAGTTTTACGCGATTTTAAGGCTCTTAAGTACCACATATTGATTAACGATCAACTGGTTGAGTAACAATCATCATCAAAACCGAAATCAAATTCGTTTTCTTCTTCAGACATAAGTTTTAATCACTATTATAATATTATGTACTATAGAAAAAATAGGCCTATTAAGAGTGTGTTTTATAAAAAATAAGGTTCTAGAAGGCTATTGTTGTTCGAAAAACCATTTTATTATTGCTTAAAATTTCTTTTATTTCTTTTGTTTTAAATTTTGGTAGAATCTCGAGCTCTTGCGGAACTTTAGATAAAATCCTAAAATTTGTGATTTAATCTATGAGATTTTTGATAATTTATTTTGCTTTTTTGCTTTTTTTTCTTTACGTTTTTGTTTTAATAAATTGATTATTTTAATAAATCCATCAGCTATATTTCAGCCAGTACAGTAATACTCGTCTGAAACTGGCTTTTTAACTCTGTTTTTCCATTCTGACATAATATTCAAAAGAGTCTTCTTATTATTTATTTTACATAATAATGTATTCTTAAAAGCCTATTGATTATATTTGATAATTCTATTTATTTAACTCTAGGAAAAAAAACTTTAAATCAAACTTACTTTAAGAAGATTATTAGAATAATTGTTAATCTTGAATATAAATGGGACTAAAAGAAGAACTCTCAGAAATGAGAAAAACAATGGAAGAGTTAACTGCTGAATTGCATGAAACTAACTTATCAATTCGGGAATCTCTAAAACTAACATCAGACACTATTAAGGAAATGAGCGATACTTTCTCAAAGGCTTTAGGAGATACATTAAAAGTAATGCAAGACATGAGAGTACAAGTAGATGTCAGGGATAGTGTATTAAAAAGCTTAGGAATAGAGGGTTTAATACCTGATATTTTTAAAAAAAAAAAGAGTAAATGAACCAAAACGACCTTAAACTTCTATTCGCCTATTTCTTATCTCTCAGTGAATATTTTTAACGCTTTTCCCTTTGTCTGAAAACTATATATAAAATCATAAGAGAAATAGCGTAAGTTATAGAGATGACCAACCAAAGTGTAAATTCTGGAAGATTATTGTACAACGCTGCTGAAATCGTTCTATATATAAAGAAGATTATTAAGAGAGAAAGTATTTGAATTCGTGATCTAAGTTTATCCATTATCTTCAGAAATGTTGTTAAATTTAATTAATAATAAACATAATTATGAATATTATAAAAGAATATAAATTGTAATATAGATATGTCTAAAAATCCTCCAAATTGCTACATATGCGGAAAAAACTGTGAAGATAAATTAGATCAATGTTATTATTGCATTTGCGATACGAGTATTTGTGATGTGTGCATAAATTCGATAAAAAAAAACGATGCAACTTGGATATGTCCCAATTGTAAAGAAGAACGAGATTTAGATAAAAGTATGTTATTTCGTGACCAATAAATTATTACAAAATTAAAATCTATCTAATTTTTTAAGTCATAGAGATTTGCACAAGAGCCAATGATGACAAACTAAAAATGATTTAGTCTCTTAAAGATGAAATAATCAAGGAAGTCTGAGGCTACCCCTCTAACTTATGTATTCATTAACATAAAAAGTTAAAAACTTTCAATTTTTATTAGTAAATCATACTCAAAATAAATTATGGTGAAAAATACGGCTAAAATCTCGAAAGTTTTAGAAATAAATAACTGTAATGACAGTGACCTATTTAAAGTACTCTACGTACCAGAATTTTGGGAAGAAATTAACCCCACCAAGAAAATGGAAGCAAAATTTACCGCACCAAATGTACTACATACTAAGATATACGATGAAGTAGACATAATAAAAATTCCAATTGAAATGGAAGGAGAATTAGTGCTTTCTGATAAGGGTCAGGATCCAGGTAAAGGACATCTAATCGAGTTTAATGTGAGAAATAATAAAGATGTCCGAGAATTGGAAGGAAGATTACGCATCAAACCATTATCTCCCAATAAGTCAAAAGTTGGGGTTTTTGTGGAAAGTTTTACGCTTAGTAGCGATTTCTTAAGTAGTATGGGCGGTGTAAGTGATTTAGTTCTGCAAAATAAAATCTCTGAAATGTTAAGGAACATAGAAAAATATTGCAAAACCAAAGATCTAAAAGATTTTTTACGATAATATTGAAATTTTATTTAAAAATAATCATTTATAAAATAGTGCTTTTATATATCTAATTGTAATTTATAAAAAGCCATTTTATTATGAATATTTGGATTCTTGATTCAGAAAGCGGTATTACACTGTTATACAAGCCTTATATGGATTTACCAATAGACGAAGATCTTATTAGTGGTTTATTAGCTGCCCTAAACCAGTTTACAACGTATGAATTAAAAGAGGGGATAGAAAGCATCGAAATGGGTGGCCTAAGATGGTCCTATTTGGAGGAAAAATCAGCTAACTTATTGTTTGTTGCAACTTCAGAAAAAAACATCAGTTCAAACATGTTAAAAGCTCGACTTAACATTATCAAGCATTCTTTCCTAGAACAATTTGTTTCTAAAAATAGAGATGAATGGAAAAGCTTATGGAAAGGCAACACCGAACATTTCAGTTCATTTAAAGATATTATCGACGAGTACTACTCCCAATGGTTAACCGCTGAAGATATATCAGCGATTGCTGAATATTTTGATATTTTAGGCGTTTTTCAACAGATTTTAAATTTAATCATAAATGTAATTGAAGGCCATTTTACAACCCAGAAAAAAGAGAGCATTTATGTTCAGATCGAATCCATGTTTACTAATTATTTAAACCATCAATATGTTCAAAATAATCCGGAATTAAGTAAATTCTCGTTTAGTCGCAATTCTGGCATCAATATTATCAATATTGACCCCACAAACTGTGATATGCTCGTTGTGGAGAAACAAATAATTAATCTTGTTAAAAAGATCACCGAGATGATAAAGCATGAAGAAGGTTATTATGTAACTTTGCATTATTTTATCGAAGAAAATATCTTTGATTACCTTATCTCAAATATTAGTCTATTAAACGAATTAAACCTATTTAAATTTCTTCTACAGCTTTTCTTATTCAAGTAATTTAACACACAACTTTATCCATATCTTAAATTATAGTAATGAATAAGTTAAATCTTATACTATAATTAGATTTATTAAAAGGTATTTACTAACATAAGTAATATAAATTAAAATCTATAGTTAATGCCTCGATGGATCTATCACTTTTTCTCTTTCTTTTACTGCTTTTTATTGTGATCATCGTTAGTTACTCTATAAAGAATTTGGATTTTGTAGCAATTTCCTTATTCTGCATGTTTCTTGGTGCTACCGTTACTGGGATTAAACTTGGTATAGGGATAAACGAATTTATCCTTGATGTTGAGTGGCAAGCTATTCTTATAATCTTAAGCATGAGTATAATAACTAAAATTGCGCAAGATTCTAATGTTTTGGAATATGTTGCGGTGAAGCTTTTCAAATTATCAAGAGGCGATCGTAGGATTTTTTTATACCTTCTTTGTACGATTACTACGCTATTGGCAGCAGTCATTACTGATGTAGTTGTAGTTTTAATCCTAGCTCCAGTAGTAGTTCGACTTTGCCACTTCTTAAAAATTCGAGCAGGTACCTACCTGTTAGGTATGACCGTATGCATTAATATTGGATCAATCATCACTCCATTTTCAAGCGGTGAGAATATCATTATTTCAACTGCTTTCGAACTCGATACTACATATTTCATCCAATTTTATTGGATATTTTCTTTCCTCCTATTATTTCTAACAATTTTTTTAATCGATAGGTTATTGCTCTCAAAAGAACCAAAAATTGAAGAACAACAAAAAAAATTTGTATTAGAACTAGTCGATGCAGATATTATGATAAAAAACAAAAAAATGTTTTACTTTAACAGTTTTGCGATACTTATAACTATCGCTCTATTTGCTATCTTACCATTATTGTACCTAACAGCAATAGTATCGGCGTTATTACTCGTTCTAGTTAACCGTCGTTATACAAAAAAACCAATGGGAGAATTACTTAGAGATATTGAATGGGAAATCATATTCTTCTTCATTTCCTTATATGTTATCATAGGAAGCCTTTTAAGAGCTGGTTTCCGGGATATTTTCATAGGTATTCCTTTTGAATTGGTAAATCCAATATTACTGTCGTTTATTCTACTAATACTGATAAGTTTGATTTCTGGTTTCGTTGCAAACACCCCAACAGCTCTAATTTTTATACCAATAATCCAAACTCTTATCACAACATTTGAGTTTCCATCTATTCCAATTTTATTTGCTTTTATTGTAGCAATTAATTTGGGTGGCAATCTAATACCTCAAGGTGCGGCTGCAGACATGATGACTCTTAAAGTTGCTCAAGACAGTGGCGTAGAGAATCTAAGCTATAAGCGATTGTTTAAATACGGCGCTTTATTTGCTCTAATTCATGTAGTGAGCGCAATGGGATACCTATTTCTTCTCATAACTCTTTTAGGATAAAAATAATTTGAATTAGGCTCATTAAATTAACTTTTTAAGTCTTCTCTCATAAAAGAATGTAAATAAAAATGTAAAAATAGTAAGAAAAAAATCTTTATTGAAGAACTAAATTGATTAAGGAAAAATACCTCTTAATTCAATTGCTCTAGAAATTCTTGACACAGCGATAATGTAAGCTGCAGTTCTAAGAGGGATGCGCCTCTCTTCTGATATTTTATATGTTTCTTCAAATGCTTCTAATATGATTCTTTTTAGCTCTGCGTTTATTCTATCAAGTTTCCAGAAGTACGAATTAATATCTTGGACATATTCGAAGTATGATACACATACTCCACCACTATTAGCTAAAATATCTGGAATTACGCTAATTCCTTTTTTAAATAAGATTTTATCTGCCTCGGGAGTCGTTGGTCCGTTCGCGCCTTCTAAGATGATTGTACAATCTATTTTATCTGCGTTTGCTTGAGTTATTTGATTTTCTATAGCTGCAGGGATTAATACATCACATTTTAATGTAAGTAGCTCATCGTTACCAATATGCTTATATTTATCGTTCTTATAGCCTTTAAGAAAATTTCCTTCTTTAGCCCATTGTAATAGCTTTTCAATTTCTAATCCATCTTCGCAGTAAATGCCCGTTGATATATCTGAGACGGCAATTATTTTACACCCATGTTTATAAAGTAGATCGGCAATCGAAGCTCCTACATTACCAAATCCTTGAATTACAATCTTCAAGGACTTTAAGTCTAATCTTAGTTTTTCAACCATAGCTTGGAGTACAAAATACAAACCCATTCCAGTAGCATTTGCTCTGCCAACAGAACCGCCAATTTCAACGGGTTTTCCGGTTACAACGCCAGTAATCGTTCTTCCTTTTTGCATGCTATATGTATCCATTATCCAAGCCATAATTTGTGGGTTAGTATTTACATCTGGAGCGGGAATATCAATATCTGGTCCTATGATATTAATAATTTCAGCAGTAAACCTTCTTGTAAGTCTTTCTAGCTCTTTTTTAGATAATTTAAAAGGATCAACACATATACCCCCTTTAGCGCCCCCTAAAGGTAGGTTTAAAAGACTAGTTTTCCATGTCATCCATATTGCTAACGCTTTTACTTCATCAAGATTAACACCTAAAGAATATCGTAAACCACCTTTCCCAGGTCCTCTAATTGTTGAATGATGAACCCTATAACCTTCAAAAATTTTTACAGTACCATCATCCATCATAATTGGAATAGAAACTATTAAAGAACGTTCAACTCTTTTTAAAAACTTATAAATATTCGGATCTAAATCCAGCTCTTCTGCTACAATATCAATCTGTTTCTTTGCCATTTCAAAAGGATTGACGGCCATAATTTTACACTTTTTTTCTTTTTTATTTTATTTTATATAATAATTTCTGCTTAATCTAATAATTAATGATTCCTCATAAACTAAAACGCACATGTTTATGGAAATAACCCTCTCAATTCATGTGCTTTTGCTAATCGATTTGCGCTAATAGCATACGCTGCCGTTCTGAGTGATGAATCCATTTTTTTTGAAAATTCAAATATTTTCTCAAATGTATCTATAAGAATCGATCTCATTTCTTGATTAACGCGATCTAACTTCCAGAAATAACTCTGCATATCTTGAATATATTCAAAATAAGATACACATACTCCTCCACTATTTGCAAGAATATCTGGAACAACTACTATTTCTTTTTCCTCCAAGATTTTATCTGCTTGGGAAGTTGTTGGACTATTTGCTCCCTCTAATATTATTTTACAATCAATATTATCTGCATTTCCGCTATAAATCTGATTTTCAACAGCAGCGGGAATTAAAACATCACAATTAGTGCTTAATAATTTATCATTAGTTATTGGGCTTGTGTTTTTACCCTCATATTCTTTTAATAAATTACCTTGTTGTTTCCATTTGATTAATGTGTCTATATCTAAACCATCTGGTGAATAAATTCCTCCTTCTTCTTCAGAGATTGCTATAATATTGCAGGAGTTGTTACATAATTGCTTGGCAACAACAGATCCCACTTTTCCAAAACCTTGAATTGCAACACTCATTTTTTTCAAATTATAATTTAGTTTTTGACATAAATGCTGTAATATATAAATCATACCTGTACCAGGAGCTTCAATCCTTCCTATAGAGCCTCCAATCTCAATTGGTTTACCAGTAACTACTCCAGGAATAGTTCGGCCTTTTTGCATACTATATGTATCCATCATCCAAGCCATTGTACGCGAGTCTGTATACATATCTGGTGCGGCAACATCTTTATC
>JAGXNP010000058.1 GCA_019894885.1 Promethearchaeota archaeon
GTCAATGAATTAGTAGATTGGATGAGTACATCCGCAGTAAAAATTACAAAATCTGCGTTAACACTCACGAAACATGGTAAAAGAAAGAAAGTAACCCGAAACGACATTTTACTCGCTATTAAATACTTCTAAAAAGACACATAAATTAGTTTTGCAATTAATACTCATTTTTTTCTTTTTTTTTAAAATGCCTCCAATTGTATTAAGAATATTTTGGGATAAAAAGTAAGAAACATTTCTATTTAGAAGGGCATTGTTAAAGATCAAAACAACAAAATAAGTTGGTTTTATAGAACTGATTTAGTCTCAGGGAACGAGGTTTTGAGTATTTGTCAAGTATCGGGTCACAAAATAGAGTGGTTAGCAGCATAGTCCAATTCCCACTTACTCATATCTCTCTTAACGAACTTTATTACCGTGTTTGAAAGAGAACTGATAACGCTTGGTCATATAGGATTTAAAGAACAAATTTACGCTCTGGAATGCAAGTATTGTGGGAAGGTATTTACCTACTTTCCACTAAAAGGCGAATAAATTGAGTACAATAAGTGTAATTATGAAAAAATTGTTTGGAATTAATTAATTCAACTAGCTTCGTAAAAACTTCTTCCTCTCAACAGAAAAGAATAAGTATAAATTTGATTTTTTTAAGTTTCCTATGACGGAAAAATTCATAAGGCAGCGATTCACATTTTAATTTATTTTTTGAAATCTATTGAAATTATTTCCAAATTTCTATATCAGCTAAAAATTTCCCATTTTATATATCATTTGAAAGTAAATTTTAATAGATTCGACAAACTGGTAAAAGAAATCTATATTGCACGAGATGATTCAATTAATATGATTTGAATTTTGTCATGAAATTTTTAACCTTTTTTTCTTTAGAAAATTATGTATTAATCAAAATCTTTAAATACATAAAAGACAATATTTTATTTGATTAATTAAATTTGATCAAAAAAGTAACATTTAAGGAAATTAACTCAAATAATTAAAAAGTGGAGGATTGAATAAAAAAATGGCTGAATATATTAGTTGGAGTCCAATTAGAAGATTAATGAAACATAACGGCGCTGTAATCGTTGCTCGAGATGCTGTCGATGAATTAGTAGATTGGATGAGTACATCTGCAGTAAAGATTACAAAGTCCGCTCTTACATTGACGAAGCACGGTAAGAGAAAGAAAATAACGAGAGATGACATTTTACTCGCTATTAAATACTTCTAATACGACATCTGGATTAGCTTCTTAATTATAACTCTTTTTTTTCTTTTTATTTTGTCGAATATAAGCTTAACGCGATTTTACTTGTTGAAATAGGTCTCTGAGTAAGTAAGAATAATTATATTATAAAAAATCAGAAATATAAGGGAATTAAACGGCAAATATTAATGATTCTTAAGACAAAAATTAAATTTTATTCAAAAGATCACACTGTGATACTCTAATAAAAAAAAACTGTGATAAATCTTTTATTGTAATAGATTTAACACAATAAAAAAAAAAGATATATGGTTTTAAAACAACCCATAAGTCATATGAAGAAATAACACTTGAACCCTTTGCTTTACCAACTGTAACATTTATTTTGATTAGGATTATAAATTATTGGTTAAATTGTGGAAGCCATTGCTTTTCAGCTTCAAACATATCCTCAACCATGTCTTTCACTTCCTTAGGAGAACAAACACTTGCAGTATTAGGATCTAAGAGAACTGCGTGGTATATCTTTTCTCTGTCGAGCGAGAGCTGTCCTTCTATTGCTGCTTTTTGAACCATTACATTTGAGATACAGAGAGCCTGGCACACCGTTGGTAATTCAATTCCTCCTTGGGGATGTAGTCCGTGGTAATCAGCGAATATTGGGACTTCAACGCAACAATCCTTAGGCAAGTTGATAATTAACGATCCATTTTTGTTCATAACATTACCATTAAATCTAAAAGGGATATCCGTTTCCATTGCATTGATTATGTGAGAACCATACTCATAGGATGGAGTTCGTTTTAGAAATAACTTTTTCCGTGATAATTTTTGCTCAAATCGATGTTCCATCCTTTTTTGGTTCTTTGTTTGCATTTTATAATCTTCTGCTTGTAATAGGCTATCATGACCCGATTTTTTTCCACTATATTTCTCCAGTAAATCATTTCTTTTGCGATAATATGGGAGATACTCACTAAGGTGTCCTGAAGTTTCTGTCATAAAATATCCCGTTGCTTCCATCATGTCCAATCGAAGAATATCTCCCCCAATGATGTTTGGATTAGCTTTAAGTCTTTTATTTAAAAGAGGGTAAGCATTTTTCCATGGAAAGTTTGAAGAGTTTGATTCTCGAAACCACAATTCAAGGAACCATGCCATGTGGTTAATTCCAGCGCAGAAAAAGCTATAATTCTCCGGCTTAATTCCAATCCAATCCCTTAACGCCATACTCGTTCCTTGAACTCCATGACAGAGCCCAACAGTTGAATCTGGGTTTACAGAATTGCAATACCATGTATTCATTGCCATAGGATTTGTGTAGTTAAGAAAAAGAGGCCTTCCTTCCTGATTTTCAGAGTTGTAACCTACCTCTTTTATTAGTTCTACAATTTGTTTTAACACAGGCGCGTTACGTAAAAACCGGAACACACCTCCCGGTCCTAACGTATCTCCAATGCATTGTGAGACCCCATACTTAAATGGAATTTCTATATCTGCTTGAAATGCATCTAAACCCCCAACATGAATTGCATTGATAACATACTTTGCGTTCGATATTGCTGTTTTCATATCCGTAGTTTTTTCGAATGTAACACCTTCCAATTCCTTGGGAGCCAACTCTTTATATTTTTTCATTAGATCATACATCATATTTAATCGATGTTGATCAATATCTTCAAGACAAATTATCGTATCTTTTTGTATTGAAGGAAATGTTAGTATATCGGTAAGAACATTTTCACCAAATACTATTGAGCCTGCTCCAATAAAAGCTATTTTCAGTTTTATCACTTTTTAAGTCAAATTATTGAATTTAAAAATCACTTGTAAGATAAATTTTTATGTTTTTCAAATCTTTCAACTTAAAATCGAGGTGTTAAGGCAAGACTACCTAAAACGAATCAACTTTAAATTTATTATAAAACAAGAAATAAAAAAGTCAGTATATTTTTTCAGCTATTTCTGGTGTTAGTGAATCATGCTTTGCTGGTTCTCCGGTTTTTTTTGTTGTAGATATTTTAATAGTAGGAGTGAGGTCTTTCATTAAATCAACCTTATTTTTTAATTCCTTTGAAATCACTTTAGTTGTGATACCTTGAGAATAGAGCATTCCTAAACCGCCTAATACTCCCTGCTTAATTAACCTTAACAAGGATGACAGCATCCAATTGAATTTTCCAAAAGGATTCAAGTATTCTTTGGCTCTTCTTAATAGCCATCCTTTCAGATAAAAAGAGGCATAAGCTTCAGCTACTAATTGAAGAAACTCTTTAGAGGTTAATTCTTCAGTTCTCATCATTGGATGAAATAAGTCGTAAAATTTATAATTACTCGCGGTTATCATACCTTTTTCCATCATCTCTTCATAAAAATCCGTTCCCGGAAAAGCAGTAATGGGGGTAAACTGAACACAATCTAAATCTAATTCTATCGTATTTTGAATATTTTGCCTAACCATTCGTTTGGTTTCGCCAGGAAATCCAATTATCACACCACCAAAAATTGAAATTCCTTTGTCTCGTAAACTTTTTACTACCTTTTTAACCATTGCAGGCGTAGTGTTCTTTTTATTCATCGCGTCTAGACTCTGCTGATGAACGGATTCAATTCCAAGAAAAACTTGTCTAAAATTGGCTTTGTATAATTTATCGATTAATTCTGGGTTCCTATATAGAGTATCCACTCTTGATTGGCAAGAAAAGTGAATTTTATTGTGGACTCCTGATTTAATTAAAGTATCTAATATCTTGGTTGTTCTTTTCACGTTAATTGTGAAGTTATCTTCACAGAAAAAAATAAAATTATTTTTCCAGTCAACATCGTACACTTCTCTCATTATTCTTGAAATTGATTTGGTTCTGTAAGTAGTTCCATTGTTTGAATTTCTCCACATTTTTATAATACAGCAAAACTTGCAATTGTGCGGACAACCTCTTGAAGTCTCTACTTGGCGAGTTGTGGTACCCAAGTACGTGTAAAGCTTTCCTTTCAATAAATCCCGTCTGGGCATTGGAAAATTATCTAAGTTGTGTTCTAATTCTCTTTCAGAATTATGGATTATCTTACCTTCCTTATTTTTATACGAGATTCCATCAATCTCTTTAAGAGAAATTCGTTTTTTATTTCCATCAAGGTAATCGATAATTTCTTTAAATGTATGTTCTCCTTCTCCTCTTACCGTAAAATCTACATATTTATGGTCAGCTACAAATTCTGGTACTAAGGTAGGCTGGTATCCACCTATAATCGTGTTACAACCTTGCTCTTTCGCCATTTCAGCAACTTCTAAGGCGGAATATATTTGTGGAGTCATGCTTGTGATCGCTACTGTATCATACCGATTTAACTCGCTACGGAATTTCTTCTCATGATATTTATCAACCTTGAAATCAAACAATTTCGCATCATGTTCTGGCACCATCGCAGCTATCGTAATTAAACTTAATGGAGCACCAGTAATAATAGCGTCCATCCCCGATTGCAGACGAGCTGGATTAATATATAAAATTTTCATTTTTATTCAAATACTTTTCCCAATTATCAAGCTTAACCTTATCCAAAGTGAACCAAAGCGTTTACAAACTAACTTGGAAGAAGAAGTTAAGCTGCAATTCAGTTAGTTATTATTTATTAGCAAATTATCATATTTAAACTTGTTGAATCTACATAGTATTTGTTTAATCGATATAGTTCCATATCTTATTAAATACTATATTAAAAGAAAATAATAATTAAAACTAAGTTACTTAAATATATAAATTAGATTATAGTGCATCTTTTTTTAATCTTATTAAACCATAACCCCCTCCGTATTAAAAAGAATTAACTTCAACTTTTCTTCAATGCAAACAGAAGTGTCTTATTTTAATCATCCATTTATAAAAAAAAATCGATTACTATATAGACAGTATCAGAACAATATCATAAAAAGGTGTAAGGGAAGAAATTCTTTAATAGTTTTACCAACTGGCTTAGGAAAAACGATTATTGGTATTTTAGTCGTAGGTAAGGCTTTAGAAAAATATCCTGAATCTAAAATCATTATTCTTGCTCCCACCAGACCTTTAGTTTCGCAACATAAGGCGTCATGTAAGGAATTTCTTAACATTGAACCCGATGAGATTATTTCGTTTACAGGTAGAATATCGCCTGAGAAAAGGATGATTCACTTTAATAATTCTAAAATCATTATTTCAACACCTCAGGTAATAAAAAATGATGTAGAAAGAGGTAGATACGATTTAAAGCATGTTTCTCTAATCATATTTGACGAAGCTCACAGAACGAGAGGTAATTATTCATATTGTTTTATATCGAACGAATATCTCTCTACATGCCAAGATCCTCTCATTTTAGGATTAACCGCATCTCCAGGAAAAAGCTATTTTCACATTCAGCAATTATGTAACAATTTGTTCATTGAAAATGTAATTGTCAAAACTTACGAGGACCAAGATGTAAAGCAGTATATATATGATATCGATACATATTTAGAGTTCGTCGATTTACCCGTAAAAGTAATTGAACTGAGCGCAGTCTGGTATAACTTGTTTGAAAAATTTCTAAAATTTTTTATTGACAAAAAATTATTGCCCCCAAACAAAAGATATTATTCTAAATTAGATTTCTTAGGGATATCTCGCGATTTAACACTTTCTCTTAAGTACGAGAACGGTTATTTACCAGAACTATCTGAGGAGGATTATTTCAATGCGCTCTATTTTAAGACTGATCGAATAAGAAGTTTAGTTAAAGAAAACTCGTTAAATGTTCAATCGATTTTCTCCTATTGCTCAAGTTTCATAAGTTTACTTCACGGTAAGGATTTATTGGAATCTCAAAACATTACACTCTTTTTAAAATTTCTAGAAAAAATTGAATACAAATCCGATCAAGATATACTCTCAGCTAAACGAATTGTAAAATCTGAACACTACAAATTCATCAAAAATAATCTAATAAAGAATAACCTTAATGAATATTCACACCCTAAAATAGAAAAGTTATTTTCAATAATAACTGAAGAAATCGAAGATTATCGAAACAATAAGATGATTATTTTCACGCAATACAGAGACATGGCTGAGCTATTAAAGAGTTTAATAGAAGAACGCTTTGATTCTCGCTTAAAAGTTGAAAAGTTTATCGGTCAATCATCCAAAACAAATGATTTAGGATTTTCGCAAGATAAGCAAATTGAAATTATTAAACAATTTAAAGAAGGAACGCTAGATATACTTGTAGCCACCAGCGTTGCAGAAGAAGGACTTGACATTCCAAATGTGAACGCAATTATTTTTTACGAACCCGTTCCATCAGAGATTAGATTAATCCAAAGACGCGGTAGAACGGGCCGATATGGACCTGGGAGGTGTTACCTATTAATAGCCAGACAATCTATCGATGTTCCTTTTTATAAAGCTGCAGATAGAAAGGAATCGACTATGAATTCCATACTTTTAGATTCAAAACAGTTAGATTTATGTGATGTAATTAAACGTGAACAGATATGCTTTAATGAAGTTTCTAATAAATTTACAGAATTAGATTTAATAAAAAATTATCGAGAGCGACGTGAAAAGGAAAGAGAACTACTTAAGAATCGAACAATAGAAGAAATTATCACAGAACTTGATAATTTTGCCCACAGTGAAGAATTTAAAAGATTTAAAAATGCCGGTGTAACTTTTTATTCCGATGTAATAGGATTGGATAAATTGAAATTGAAAAAGTCAATATTAAAATTAAAAGGAAATCAAAAAGAAAATAATAAGAAAATGACAGAAAGAAAAATTTACTTAAATAATAATGTAAAAACGTTAATAAAAATTGCTAAAACTTATAGCATAGATGGGAAAATGTCTCTTTCTGATTTTAAAGAATTTGCTGAAGAAGAAGATATAATTGAAAAGAAATTTTATGCCCATTTTAATCAAGCTTGCTATTTAGGGTACCTTAAAAGAAATACTGATACGGTAGAATTCATTATGGATTATGACTAAATTCCTTTTTTATATTTCGTCTTTCTTTTTTTTGAAAAGGAGGTATCCAAGTACTATTAATGTCAATATAATAGGAATCATTATAGTAATTGGATTTTCTCCTGTAATTCGGAAGATATAATAAGAAATAGTAATGAGAGATGCAAAGAAAGCGATAATAGAACCGTATTGGTTTGTAAAATTCTTTAAACGCCTCATAAATATATATACGCGAAAATTCATTTTCTTTATAACTTCTAACTCTTTTTCATCAAGCTTATTCAGAACTTCTGGGTTTTCGTAGTATAAACCGATCTGAGGATCGTATTTCCCTTTCAATTTTCCAGCACTAATCAGAGAAATTAGGTGTTTTTGAATAAGTGGTTTTTTTATCTTCAATTCATTCTGCAAGAAACTTAAGGTTAGGAATTCATTTGCAACAGCTTTTATTGCCATTTCTACATATGACTTTATGATTAATTCTTCTAATTTGTTTACTTTCTCTCTTAAAATTTCGGTAAATTCTTTAATAAAGCGGTCAAAATCATCTATAATGTGGATATTTTTGGTTTCGAAATCGTTAGAATTTCGGTTAAATATCCTAATTAAATCTTTAATATCTTTACTTGTATTTTTAATTTCCTGCTCGATAGAGACCTCTTTTTTACTAACTTTTAAGTAGGCTCTCTTATACTGCCCTGTTTCTATATAATCTTCAACCCTCGCCTGCAATGTTCCTAATAATTGAGATAAATGGATATTGTTGTTGGTAATCGTGGTTATTAGTTTACCTCGATCCGTCTCAAACCTTAAAGAATTTATTTTATCATTGATTGCTTCAACTCTTTCTTCTACTCTTTTTTTGATCACATTCTTTTTCTTAACGTAGAATTCTCTGGCTTCGGTCTCAAATTTTCTTGATTCATAAGATATACTAACGATCGATTTCACTCTATTGTCGATTTTTTCATCGACCTGTTTTAGTTTAATTATAACATGCTCCTTTCTCTCTTCAAGAATTTCCCTCATCTTTGCATGAGACTCAGCTCTCTCAACATCATCAAAAGTTTTAGTTAGTTGGTTTTCTATTTCGATTTTTAAATTATCTAACAAATTGATTATAAGAATTTGTAAGTCTTTAAACAATAACAAATTTTCCTTAATATTATAAATCGCTTCCTCATTATTATCTATAACCGCTTTTAGATTCTTAATCAGTTCCATATTCTCTAATCTATTCTCGTCAACATTTAACTCTTTTGTCTTAGTGATGTATTGGTTGGTAATAGATTCCTTCAAATCACTTAAATCTTTAATTCTATTTTCAATTTCTAATAAATTTACTCCAAGAGTTTTGTTTTTTATACACGAATCGTAAAGGGCTAATAATTTTCCTACTGCCTCCTGTGTATGTTTAATAATTCTATTTTCTGTAAAATTTTTTAATTCTCTATATTTATGATAAGCTTCAGTGTGAACTATGAGTTCTTTTTTATCTTCAAGTAAATCACCCTGCAATTTAGACACCTCTATCATGTCTTTAATTCTTGGAATTATCGCTTTACATTTGATCTTTAGCTTATCGGCTAGTTTTTTTATGCTAATTGTGTCTGTGTGCTCCTCCTTACTCATTATTATAATTTCTTGAGAAATAATGTCATTTACATATTCCTCCTTCAGTTTATCAACTTCATCACTAATAAAAACTTTAAATTTCTCCCATTGTATTATTTTTATCGAACTTTCATCAAGATCGGGGATAATAACTTTTAGATTTATTAGCTTTTTAGAAAATATCTTATCATTTTCGTTAAAATCAATTAGAATTGCATCAAAACCACTAATAACATTCGGAATTTTATTTGTTTTGTTTTGTGCAATGTTTTTCTTGTAATTTTCTAACTTATTCTTAAAATTTTGGATCGTATTAGAAACAAAACTATCAAAATCCTTAACGCTTGCTCTGTTTCTTTCTTCTATCACCTTTTCTTTTAAAAATTGTTCTTGCTCGGCTATGAACTCAATAATATTTTCTTCTAAACTGTCAAGCTTCTCATTTATATATTTATAAAGCGGAAATAGCTTTTGTTTAAAAGAAGTGTTCTTTTTAACCATTGATTTTAAACTTTGAATTTCATTTGTTTTTTCTTTTAGTAATTTATCCGCCTCCATCTTGATAATATTAAATGCGTCTTTATATTGAATTTGGGATGCTCTACTTTTAATGTCCTCTTTAATTTGTAAAATTCCCTCTTGTATATTATCCTTAACATTACCTATCTGTTTATTAAGTTCGTTGAAAAACTGAAAACCATTAGTATAATCAGCAAAAATCAAATCAAAGTTTTCTTTAAAACTAACCCATTTATTTATTATTTTCTTATGGTTCTTTGCGATCTTTTTCTCCTTTGTTGTAATCTGATGCGAAACTTTGTAAATAACTGAATCATATTTGCTTACAACCTGAGCTATTTTATTAAATGCATTTATGATAAGATTTAATTTTTCTTCATCATAACCCTTCTCAAGAACTTCCGTAATGTAATTTTTAAAAGAATCTATCTCGCGATTTATCTGATCCTGAATATCGTATATTTTATTATCTAATTCGTCCAAAATAATGCTAAATTTTTTTAAGCTTTCCATCTCTTGGATCTTTTCTAAGAGATAATTATTTATTTCACCTAAACGCTTTTGCAGCAAAGAATATGACTTGTTCCATTGAGATATTTCAGAACCTAAAGCGGCTTGTAAATTGATGTATATAAGCTCTTGATTGAAAGATGTTTCAATGTTTTTATTAAGAAAATCTGCTTCCATTAACGAATCTCGCAATACAAACTTTAACCTTTCTTTAGCGAAATCAACCTCGTCTATTAAAAGATATGATTCTATTTCATCTTTGATATGAGGGATGGTGTTTTTAAGCTTCAAAGTCATATTGTAAATATCATTTTTAATTTCCTTTAGTTTAGCTTTTTCTTCAAACAATCTTTCGGTGTTAATTTCCTTATCGGAAATAATTATTTTTTTGTACAAAAAATCTAAACAAAAGTAGAATTTTGTTTTAAATAAATAAGCCTTTTTTGCTCTTATCTCCCCTTCAAAAAAGTGATTGCTTATTAAGTCATATATAATCGGAAAGATATCTTCTTTTAATTTCACAGATTCCTGTTGATAGGAACTTTTATATTTTTTGTAAATATCCGAAAGTGATACAATACTATTATTTCTCAACTGTTCGTATACTTCTTGGATAATTATCTTTTTACCATGACTTAAATTTTGTAGGTATTCATTAAATTCCGAAGTAATATCGATATTCTTCAGACTAAACGTATAATTGAGGTTGATATAAAGTAAAATCTCCTCTACTCCATGGCTTAACCCAAAAGTAGTTTTTATCTGGTTTAAATCGATAAAATTATAAGTTTCTAACCGTTTAAAGACGACTCTTTCGATTTCTTCGATAAAACGATTCCAGATAATAGATAGCAAGATTACTAGTTTAGTAACATTTCTTAACGCGATTAAATTCCGTCTCTCTTTATCTTTTAATAATGAGTCTAATTTCTCAGCGATAAAAGAATAGATTCTTGCTGGGTTGTAATCTATAAGCCATGAGTATATATCGAGAAGATTTACGCACCAAAATGTAGTTTCAATATCTCCTTCAATTGAATCTATGACAAAACCTCCATTTGCCTGTTGAAATTGATAGAAATGCTGAATTTCCTTATCTTTTACGTCCGAATCTAAATCAAAGAATTTTAGACTAAGGAGTTTAAAAATTAATGATACATCTTTTTTTCTTTCTCTTAAATATTGACGGAATTGCTCTTTGAAAACCCTTACATCAACACCGATAAGCATGAGACTTTCAACAACATCGTAAAAAGTCTTTCCCAAAGGTCCTTGATTACATAATTCGCATTGTTTGTCAAGGCAATGTAAGAATCCATTATTTCTTTTATGATCGTAAATAAAATTTTTAATTTTTTCAACAATAATATTATGCCCTTTAAACGATAAGTACTGTTGGAGCACTCCTAATAATTCTAAACTTGCTAGAGCATGGTATGTTGACCAAATATCGGGTGCCTTTACTGAATAAGGCGAAGATTTAAATCCCAATTGATCTTTTTCAATTATCTCAACTTCACACTTTTTTATAAATTCTAAGAAACCTTTACTATGGTCGTCCACTTTTTGTTTGAGATATTTCCTTAGAAGGAGAAACCAAAAAATATCCTCCAAACTTAAAGACGATTCTTTAATTAAGTTCTTATTATAATCATGATATAATTCTAAAACATTATTGTAATTACTTAAATAGAAATTCCCGATCTCCTTTCTATTTGTCAAAACAAAAGATTTAAACGGCTCCTTTTTAAATTCTGTTATATACGGGTAAGCCGTCTTATTTTCCACATTAGTCAACTAAAAAAATCCCCACTTCTTTTTAATAGTAATAAAAATTTTCGAATTTATTTTTATAGTATTATTTCGGTTGATGCTTTTGAAATCTGAAAATGAAAATCGATAACTAAAAAGCTCTATACATCTTTAATACAAAATAAAATAAGAAGTAAAAAATTGTATTAAAAAGATGTTTTCTTTTACAAGTCCTGTTTCAGAAAAAAGACATCAAAATAATGTAAAAAAGCTAATTCTGGCACTAAAACCTTAAAATTTCAGCATCATTTAATAAATTACTTGATTTATTTTCTCTAATCATGGTACAAGGAGATTGAAAATACAATTACTATCGATAAGAAGTGTATTGGGTGGTTATGTAGTTATACGCCAATAGAACTCATCTATGCTGCAGGTTTTCTTCCCTATCGAATAATAGGTCATTCAAATCCTCCACAAAACTCAGATTCTTATATACATCCTAATTTCTGTCAATTTATAAAGTCTACAGTTGATGTGGCAATAGAAGGCGGATATGGTTTCCTCGAGGGAGTTATTTTCGTAAACTCTTGTGATGCGATGAGGAGACTTCACGATGTTTGGAAAAGGTACGTTTCTACGAAGTTTATTCATATATTAGATATTCCAATGGGTAATTTATCTTTGGGCTCAAAGTATCTAGAAATTGAGTTTCTGAAGCTTAAAAGCGCACTCGAAAAGCATATTTCTTCCCCAATTAAAGAGGAGGATATTAAAAACGCTATTTGTATTTATAACATATCACGGTTATTATACAACCAGCTGAACTCGTTAAGGATGGAAGATCCTCCCTTAATAACAGCAGGAAGTTTAATGAAAATCACATCGGATTTCTTCAAAGTCGAGCCAGAAGTTTGGAATGAGAAAATTAAACAGCTCATAGAAGAGAAAAAATCTGATACTCCGAAGGTAGAACAAAACAAAAACCCTAGAATCCTTTTATCAGGAAGTCCACTCCACGAAATAGAATTCATCAAATTCATAGAAGAGATTGGATTGAATGTTGTCTACGAAGATCTATGTACCGGGAGCAAATTTTTCGATTTAAATGTAAAAGATTCTAATAATTTAATATCTTCATTAAGCGAAGCTTATTTAACAAGAACCCCATGCGCTCGAATGATGCAAATAAAAGAGAGGGCTGACCAGATCATAAAAAACTCAGAAAAATTCAATGTGGATGGAGTTATTCACCATTCCTTAAAGTTTTGCGATACATATTTATATGATGTTCCTGCGTTGAAAAAAATCTTAGTAGAGAATGGATTATCTGTTTTATTCATCGAAAGCGATGGCGGGTTAGGAGATGTAAATCAGATTAGAACGAGAATTGAAGCATTCTCAGAAATGATTAAGAATTAATAAGGTGGTAAAAATGGTATCTCATAGCATGTTAAAGAAATATTTTGGACAATTAGAAACAAGTCTTAGAAGCAAACTTGAATCAAAAGTTACTGCGCGTAGAAGATTTGTTTACGAGATAGCAAGGATTGGTTCTCGTATATTTGATAACGACTGGTCAATTGGTTGGACAACGGTATTTGTCCCTTACGAAATCCTCAATTCCATGGGTGTTTCTGGGATGTTTATAGAATTTTTTGGAGCAATGCTTGCTGGATCGGGTATGTCCAGCAAATACCTTGAAATCTCTGAAAGTAAAGGTTTTTCAACTGATAGCTGTTCTTACCATAGAACTATAATTGGTGCCGCCATGGATGGTCTAATTCCGGAACCTGATGTGCTTATCGGTGCTAGCATCCCCTGTAACGGTGGCGTTAAAGCTTTAAAGCGAATTGGAGAGATATTCAATAAAGATGTTTTTATATTGAACATACCAATTGAAGTAACTCCAGATGGAGTCGATTACTTAACTGATCAATATAAAGAAATGATAGAATATGTTGAAAATGAAACAGGTCGCAAACTAGACTACGATAAACTTAAAAAAACGATCAAGTATAACAACCAAGCAAGGGAATACCTTATAGAAGTTAATAACCTCTGTAAAAATGTCCCCTGTCCCGCAAATTCAAACGACTTAAAAAATTTCATCATATTTGTATTGTTACAAGGAACAAAAGAGAGTGTTGAAGTCGCAAAATTATACAGAGACGAATTCAAATTTAGAGTTGATAATAAAATAAGTGGTTTACCAGAAGAAAAATACCGATTAATGTGGATACAGAATAGAATCCAGTTTAAAACAGATCTCTTGAACATTCTGGAAGAAAAATATGGCGCAAACATTGTAATTGACGAACTTAATCATATTTGGTGGGAACCTATGGATGAAAATAACCCCCTAAGAAGCCTAGCTAATCGAATAATAACTCACCCTATTGTTGGCCCGGTTGATAGACGACTTGAAGTAATTACACAATTAGCACAAGACTATAAAATAGACGGCGCAATTAATCCTGCCCATTGGGGATGTCGTCAATCTGCTGGTGCTAGAGTATTATTTAAAGACGCACTTCAGAAGATAGGGATCCCCCTTATTCACCTAGATGTTGATTGCGTAGACGAACGAAATTACGCACCGGGACAAATAATGACTAGACTCGAAGCTTTTTTAGAAATGCTCTCCAGTTATTAAAAAATGAGTATTTTTTAAAGAATAAAAAAAAGAAATAATTTTATTTTTTAAGTTTTAGAATGTCTTCTAAATTTGGTTTTTCCATTATATCGAGGAGATCGAGTGTATCAATCATTTCAAGTAAACCATACACTTTTAATCCATGATTGTATTGATCATTTGCATCAGAAAGATTTCGCCAGCAAAATGGACACTCTGTCGTAACGATGTCAGCACCTATTGCATTTGCTTCATCTAATCGTAAACTAGATGTTCGTAATGAGAACTCAGGGTAGCCTGCTCTTACTCCCCCACCTGCCCCGCAACACATAGAATTATTCTTTATACGATACATCTCAGTAAACTTGATTCCTACATCTTCTTCAAGTTTTCGTAGAATCACTCTAGGTATATCAAACCATTCCTCAATCATTTTATCTATTTTGCGCATATCAAACATTAAATTCTTAGATTTCTTGATCATTGATTGTTCCATATCGTGCGCAAAATGCCTACCAGTGTGGCAAGGATCGTGATATGTTACAACTTTTCCCTTGAGTTCTTTATTCGGTTTGAACTTGATTTCTCCATTGAAATCTTTGATTTTCTCATATTCTGCTTCTAACCTATCCAATTCTGGTTGTAATCGTTTATTCTCTTTAACTTTCTTCTTCAATTCTTCGATTTTTCCAGGGTATTCTCTCTTTTTCTTCGGGATTGAAATCAAACTAGAAATTAATTCAAATGCATGTTGGGTTTTAAATGGGAGTTCTTTACCTTCAGGCATCCATTTTGGATAGTCAATAGTAAAAGTTCTATAACATCCTGCGCAAGAGAAATACACTTTTTCTAAATGCTTAAAATTTTCAAGATTCTTATTCATTAATTCCTGAGCTGTATCAACTGCCCCAACTCTAAAAAAGGGACTTCCACAACACACTTCTTCTTCGATTAATGTAAAGTCTATGCCTAATTGTTCAAAAATTTTTGCTGTAGCGATTGCAACTTCTACTTGCCGATAACTAGCAGTACAACCAACATAATATCCAATTTTTGCGTTTTTATTGTTTACATATTTCTCTAAACCGGCATCCTTCGCCCAATTTAATCGTTCTTCTGCCTTTCCTCCGTAAGGATTGTTCAATTCTTTAACTAAACGATCAACTAATTGGTGCTTATCTATCATAGGGATGCCTGCTTCTACGCATGCAGCTCTTAAAGATTCGATTATGTCTATTGTGGGTATTTTATTCTCGCATTGGGAAGAACATTGTCCACAAGTAATGCAAGGCATAATGACATCTCTCACTTCTTCTGAAAATTCTAAATCTCCGCTTAAAATTGAACGAGCAATCCACATTTTACCAGCATTCCAAAACGCTTCCCAACCGTATTCTATTCCCGCTGGACACGCGTCAACCATTCCTTCGTAAAGAACTGTACCTTGTTTTCCAGTGAACTCCCCTATTCCGTCTCTACTAGGCTCTCCCGAATAAGCAAACCTACACGCTTTACAGTGGATACACTTATATATTTCCTTCTCCAATTCTTTTAATCTTTCCATTCCAGTTTTAGCCATTTTTTTTTACCTCCTTACTCAGTTATGGAAGAGCAAGCCTCCCAGGATGCATTATCATATTAGGATCAAAAATTTTTTTCATCGTTCTCAAATATTTCCAATACATTCCTGCATAAGAATAAGTGAGAGGTGCGTGGATGTATGGATCTGGACGATAATTCAACCACCCTTGCTTAAGCGCGTATTCTGTTGTTTCTCTATTCATCTCTTGAAC
>JAGXNP010000059.1 GCA_019894885.1 Promethearchaeota archaeon
GTACGGTGTTAAAATCAAAAATGTTCCTAAAACTACCGACAAAGTAAGGCAGAACTATGCTAAACCTAATGCTTATTCTAAGAAAAAGGCGTATACTAGACAAATTGACGACGGTTTAGAAATAGTAGTAGACTATGTTAATAAGATTAGAAACGCTCGCAACTCTCGGGGGTTGAACCAAGATCAATTTGCTCAAAAATTAAATGAAAAACCCTCCTTACTTCGGAGAATCGAAGCGGGAAAAGTCGAACCCACAATTAAACTAGCCAAGAAAATTGAACAAGTGTATGAAATTACTCTAGTCAAAAAAGTAGACGAAATTGAGCCTAGTATCACGCAGAAAAAGTATATGAAGAAATCTAGTAGTTCTTCTTTAGGGGATATTGCTATGGTGAAGAGAAGAAAAAAGTGACAATCTAACAGCATCAAACTTTTAGAAATCGTAAGTAAATTGTTAAATATTTTAAGCTTAGCACACTGGTCTTATGATAGAAAGATTAAATTTAGGGTTCTAAAGAAAATCTAACTCTATCTAATTAACTGTTAAATCAAGATTTTCAATTAAAACAATTTTTTCTTTTAGAAATTGAATCATTTCTTGATTATCTTGAGCTTCTAATGGACCACCACAATTTGGGCACTTAAAATTTAATTCAAAAGCTGTGTCAAAGTTAAATTTTAAGGTCGAATCTTGGCAATTCTTACATACAAAAAAGTAATTATTTTCCTCGAACTTTAACCTTTCCCTTAGTTTTGTCTCAATTAGTCTCTTTTTTTCCATTAGAATTTCTTCGAATAAGTCAAATTCATGCCACCAATAATATATAAACCAACCCGTAGATTTATCACGTATTCTCCTAAATTGAGCTAATTTCCCACTATACAACTTGTAGAGTGTTTTGCGAACTGTATTTAATTTTAAAACTTCAACACCGTCTTCTTCAAAACCTATTTCAGGATTTAAATTTTTTATACGTACTTTAATATTTTCCGTTATTCCTTCATCTGTGATATCTTTTTCTTCAGAATTCAATAATTCTATCCCGACCTCGATAGCGATATCTCCGCCTATAACGAATAAAAAAGTCCTTAATAATGGGCTTAAATCCTTCATTTTGTTCTATCTCCTATGATTTCACTATTCATTATAAATTTCAGTCTTTCATAAAAGTTAAATTTTATGAAATGATTGAAAAAGACCTAAGGTTCCATTTCATTATACTACGATAGAATACTGTTTTTCGATAAGGTCGCCATCAATCTCAAGCGACCGAATCATCTTACCTTTTCTTATCCCCATGATCCTTAACAATCGAGTATCTTTTACGTTTGTTGGAATCTCGATTTGGTTTATGTTATAATTGTTAAGTATTATAAGTGATTTCCAATTATTCGGAAGTTCTGATTTAAAATCAGGGACTGCTAAATCTAACATCATTTCGAGATTAGCGTCTGTATTATTGAACATTCCAGTGCAAAACTGTATTCTTTTGCTTATTTCGTCGTCTTCTACCTTTTTTTTCGACGGCTGAGGTATATTTTTTTTCGTGGTAACTTTGCAATTTGTATTTCTGTTATACGATAAAAGTAAATAGCTATTTTCTCGAAATACATCAATACTTTGGAGCAACAAAACCTTATTTATTTGATCGACGATATCTGCTTTATAATTTTTTGTTTTACCCGTAGATTTTTTTAAAACCCAATTTAAGCCTAATTCTGATATGGTTTTTGTCATATCGCTACCACTTATCAATTTTCCATTAATCTCGAAAATCTCCTGAGAAGTAGAAATTGTATTTGTAACTGTTTCTAAAATTAAATCTTCGTATTCATGAGCACCTTTCATGGTGATTTTTGCTTTAGTTTTAGAGATTTTTAAAGCAGGGCCAATAAAAACCCCCTTAGAATAACGATAAAAATGGCGATGGATGTTCAAGTGCTGCTTAAAAGGATCTTCTAAAATGGGTTTTTTAACTAGTTCGCTCAAAAAATGCATTTTTAAATCAACCATTTATTTCTTTATTAATATAAATCTAAATATGATAATATAATTAGAAGATATCTTTAAATTTTAATTTATACAATAAGTAGTGAATAAAATCAAACGAGTAGACAACATAACTTCAAGTATCATTAAATATTTACTGACTAGTTTAAAAGGAGATATTATTAGCATCTTTGGTATTGGTAGTTATTATGATAAAAATCTTCCATCCGATTGGAGAAATACTGATATTGATGTAATTGTAATAGTATCTACCTTGGAAAAAATTACGAAACTCAGTTGGACCGATGTTCGTTACGAAGTTAGAAAATTTGATAGCCATAATGTATGGATAGGATATAACACTATTAAAGGACTAAAAACAAAAAAGCTTTTCGTTCAGGAATCCTTCGCAAATTATGAATGGAGCCTATTGGATTTAAAATTTAAAGAAAATTCTCAACTTTTATACGGAGAAGATATTAGAGAGCAAGTTCCAGACCCTTTTAATTTTGATTTTGATTATAACGATATTTTAGCTAGATGCCTTTATCATTTGGATAAAAGTCTAAAAGAGAGCAAAATTCAGGAGAATTCTGCACAAGCCATGAGAGAATTTACAAAAGCGGTGTTTAAATTTGGATTCTATTTGTGCCTTTTCTTCAGCAAAAGATACTATCTTACTTCAGTGCATAATATTTCATTACAACTTAATAAATTGGAATTGGATGCTGATATGCAGAATTCCATGCTTAATTTCATAAATGAGTCCATTATATATAGGAGAACAAATAAATTTTCTAAAAGATTCGAAATCCTGAGAAAAAATTACGTGTTCTTTACGCTTTCTTTGCTTAGAAGTGGAATTCTTCATAGAAAGTATGAGTTTCAAGAGTTGCTGATATTTCTCAAAAATAAATTTAATGGTATGCCGTATCTTATCTCTTACCTTAAGAAAGCAAAAAATATATTTTATTTTTCAAAAACAAATTAACTTATATTTTTATCCTCCCTTTTTTGACATGTTTAATTTCAGATTGATAAAGTTAAAAAAAAATAAATTATAAGATCTTACTCAAACTACAAAAATATAATACGATTTTTAATGTTATTTATATTACTACAAATCAACGGTTTTCAAGTTCCCTCATTAACTATATGGATATTAGCGTGGATTTTTCTCGTAATAGGATTATCAGCTTTGACTATTTTAGTCGTCTATACAATATACGGCAGAGAGATATCTATTAAACTCTCTATTATTTCAATAAGTATTTCTGCGGCATTGTTGGGCTTTTCTTTCCACTTCTTCCTAATTATATTTGGGATATAATTCTGCTTGGAGTAATTAAGGATTGACTTTCTTCTAAAACAAATACGCTTTTAAATACTGCTATGAGTTAGCTCCTATCTCTTAAAAAATCAATAATATATTTGATAAATGTTTATAAAAGAAGGAGAGTATTTTTTCTTAATTAAAAAAAAAAATATTAACTCAATTAAAAGGAGAACAAAAATGTTATTTCAATTTGAAGACCCTCTTTTTTTTATATTATGGTTAATCCTGGCGACTATCGTAGTATTTCTAATTATGTACATTGCTGTTCGGCTAGTTGTGTCAAAAACTAAAGCCTCCGACAAATGGGTTTTAATCCTCGTCTTAGCTTTTATTGCAGTTTTACTACTTCCCGTGATTGTTGACGCAATTATGATAGTGTTGAATTTTATAGGTAATGCATTGGCCTCTTTAAGATCAGCGATTGATAATGGAGGAGAGAACTTTCTTGGAAATTTTGCGCCAATAATATTCTTTCTTTTACTGTTAGCTTTAACTAAATTCTTAGTAGATATTTCTTGGGAACATGCATTATGGGTTTCGCTCTTAACATTGTTCATTTTATACATAATATATTCCCTGATTCCAGAATTGTATAATTTTGTTCAATTCGGTTAAACCAAAGACCCTATCTATTATTTTTTTTTCTTTATCTTTTAAGCTGTAATAAAAGAAAGTTAAAACAATACTAGTGAAAAAAAATTATATTTTTTCTTTCAACTTGAGCCTAGGAGCTAATCCAAGAGACATCATTTCTTGGAGAAGTAGTTTGAATGCATAAGAGCATACAACCTTAGATATAACCGTTCCTTCCCCACATACCGGACAATATCTCTTATCTCGGTTTCTATCATAAACAGCAAGAAGCCCACACTTCTCGCAAACTAAGACAACAGTTCTATCGGATTCATCAAGAAGCCTCTCCTTTAACAACAAAGCAGATCCGTGCCCTACTAAGCAATCTCTTTCCATCTCGCCAAATCGTAATCCCCCTTCTCTTGCTCTACCTTCTGTTGGTTGTCTTGTTAAAATTTGAACGGGTCCTCTCGCCCTAGCGTGGAGTTTATCAGCAACAAGATGATACAATTTCTGGTAATAAATTGGGGCGCAGTAGATTCCAGCTTCATATTTTTTACCCGTAATACCATTATACATTACTTCTCTACCGTTAAATTCAAATCCCGCTTCAACCAATTGTTCTTGGAGTTTGGTGATATCTTTCCACTCGAAGGCAGTTGCGTCACCTAATTTACCGGTTGAACATGCAATCTTACCGCTAATACCTTCAAAAAGTTGTCCAAGCGTCATTCGTGAAGGCATTGCGTGAGGATTTACAATAATATCTGGAATCACGCCCTTGGATGTGAAGGGCATATCTTCAGCTGGTTCAACTAATCCAAGTACTCCTTTCTGCCCATGCCTGGAGGAAAATTTATCTCCTAATTCTGGAATGCGTAAATCTCTGACTTTAATTTTTACCAGTTTATTTCCATCAACGGTTTCTGAAATTATAACCGTGTCAACAATACCTTTTTCGTTATGGCGCATGTTTTTTGATGTTTCCCGCCTGTTAGGCTGCATCAATTCGAATTCTTCGTAAGATTTAATGAACCGAGGAGGTGAAGTTCTACCGATAAGGACATCACCGCCATTAACAGTAGTTTCAGGTTCGATAATGCCATCTTCTTCAGATAGTAATCTATAAGACTCAGCAGATTTAAACCCTCTTACGCCTCTCTCTGGTATCTCAAATTTATCTAATTCTCCTCCCGGATATTTTCTTTCTTCTGCGTCGTAAGTTCTAAAGAAGTGACTCCGAGCTAGCCCTCGCTCGATGGAGGCTTTATTAATTATTATAGCGTCTTCAATGTTGTATCCCTCAAAACTCATCATCCCGATTATGAAATTCTGTCCAGCGGGTCTACGATTAATTCCTATTATTTTCATAGGGCTGGTTATAACGAGCGGTTGTTGGGGATAGTGAAGCGTATGACCCCGCGTATCAAGCCGTAAATGCATATTTGCCGCGAATAACCCTAAAGCTTGTTTAACCATTCCAGCTTCGTACGTATTTCGTGGAGATTGGTTATGTTCTGGAAATGGAATAATAGAAGCGCAAATTCCTAATATAGCTGCTGGAGACGTTTCTAAATGAGTGTACTCGGCCGTGATGTCTTCTTCAAACATCGCAATATATGCGTTCTCTTCTTCTTCTGCGTCTAAGTATTCTATAACGCCTTTCTGAATTAAATCTGACCAATTATACTTACCTTGCTTGAGTTTTTCAATATCTTGCTTAGTAATCAATAATTCCTTATTTTTGATGATAAATAAGGGTCGCGTGGCTCGTCCAGCGTCACAATTAATTTGCACCTCTTTAGAATCGTGATAATACCCAATATTAACATGTTGACCAATCTCACCTTTCCGTCTCTTTTCTCGAAGTTGATTTGTGAATGGGTTATATTTTTGATGAATCCCAACTAATTTTCCGTTTAGAAAAATGTTCACTTTTTCTCCTCTTACGCTTTTTACTTCGTTTATCGGAATTACTCCGAGATCAAATAGTATATTTTCTATAATTCTTTCATCTGCACCAACGGAAATTATTGAAGCAAGAGCAAGATTTTTAACTAACCCACAGTTTGGTCCTTCTGGTGTTTCTGCAGGACAGATCTTCCCCCACTGCGTGGGATGCAAATCTCTCGCCTCAAAATGGGGTTGACTTCTGCTTAATGGAGATATGACTCTCCTTAAATGGCTTAAAGTTCCTACGTGATTTGTTCGGTTTAATAGTTGACTAACCCCTGCTTTTCCTCCAACCCAGTTACCTGTTGCTAAAGCGTGTCTAATTCTTTCAGTGATTACATCTGCTCTCACAGCAGTTTTAATATTAGGCGCTCGTCCTCGTACTGCGGTACGTTCTAATTGATATTTAATATCTTTTACTAGGTTTAGAAACGCAACTCTAAAAAGAGAAGTGAATAATTCTCCAGCTAATTTCAACCTTTTGTTAGCGTAATGGTCTTTGTCATCGGGTTCTCGAAGCCCTAGGTTAAGTTCCATAACTTTTTGAGCCATCTGTCCTAAGTAATACGCTTTTTTGATACGATCCTCTTCGGCATTTCCAACATGAGGTAAAAGATATCGATCTAAAACTTGAAGCGCTCTTCGAATACGATAGTCTTTTGTTTGGCCAATGGCGACTCTTTTTCCAATGTAATCTAATGAATTTTGTTGGGATTTCTCAGAGTCTTTTAAAACCTGGATTTCGGACGCAACATCTATAACTGGAATTAATTCTTTTTGGATATCTTCATTTTCCGAGATGGCTTCAAAAATTTCTTTGTCCGATTGTAATCCTAGAGCACGCATTAATATCGCGAGGGGAATCTTCCCAGGAACCGAGGGAAAAGAAACTCTTAAATTACCATCTTTCTTTCTCTCAATAGTTACTGGTGCTCGAAATCCACTTCTCGTTGAAAAAACTTTAGCTTGGTGTGTTGCACTCGAGCTTCGACTTGCCTCTTCTGCTAAAATTCTATTAGGGGCTAAATCTTCTTGAGTCACCAGTACACGCTCTGTTCCATTAATGATAAAATATCCTCCTGGATCAAGTGGATCTTCTCCTCGATTAACTAACTCTTGTTCAGTCAAATTTTCCAAAGGGCATCGACAACTTTTTAGCATTATAGGAATCTTGCCAATATATATGTCTAATGTTTCCTCTGCCTCCTCCCTTTGAGTTCGTTCATCTATAGTTATAGGAGTCATTTCTAGGATAATATCTGCTGCATAACTTAACTCTCGTATTCTAGCCTCAATGGGTGTGATTTCCATAGTAGCACCATCTGCTTCCCTAACTTTTGGTATTCCTACTTTGATCTTCCCGAAATTGATTTTGAATCCCGGGATATCTGGTATTACCTCGCCAGATTCATCGACGATGCTTTGCATTTCTTCTTCAATGAAAACATTGTAAGAATCAAGGTGCTGGCGAACTAAACCTTTTTCGTCAAATAAGCTTTTTAGCACGACCCACTTGTCGCTATTGGATAATTTTTCAGAACTCAATTTTGCTTAACCTATTAAAATATTAGTTTTAATTAAAAAGTTTTTCTACACTTTTTCTTTCTTGACATAGCGATAATAATTTATATATTTTACTGTTGTATGAGATTCTCTTAAAATCTTTATGATGTCTCCTTCTTTTGCGCCAATTGCGACTGAAACCGGGTCATTATCAAACATTTGGGGTAAATTAGAAATATTAATTTTGTATTTCGCTAATAAATTCTGCGATTCTTCTTTCGTTAAAAGGTAATGTTTCGGGACTAGTTCATGAAGCAGAACATCTATTTTTCTTTTCTTTGTCAAAAAAAAATCCTCTTTCCTCGCTAATTGTTTTAAAAAATATTCTATTTCTAAAAAATTTTACCATTTTCATTATTATTCTCTAAAATTTTTACAAATTCTAACCGTGGTAGCGGTATTTTGAAAGATGAAAACTTCAACATTTCATCTATTTTGACACTAAACTGAAAATCCAATATCCCGATCTCTTAAAAGTCACATTTATCTTTTCATATAAACCTGAAAAATTTTGGATTAAATAATTGTAAATATAATTTGCTCCCATTTTTTTCCTTATTACAAATTGAAATTGTCCATTTCTTTTCAGAAACGATGGTATATCTTTGCACAATGCGAGAAATTCTTTTCTGCCATTTCTTAGTGGAGGATTCATATAGATCGCATCAAATTTTATATTTTTGTTTTGTAAAGGTTTAAAATAACTACCACGCAAAACTATTACTTTACCTGATCTTTCGGATAAATTATACCTTATGTTCTCTTTAGTGCACCAGAGTGCTCTTCTATTTTTATCAATTAAATAAACAGAGCTTTGCGGACTCAAGTACGCTAGAACTATCCCTATAGCCCCATAACCACATCCTAAATCAAGTAAATGATCCCCTTTTTTAGGAAGAGTCATGTGTTCAATAAACACTTTTGTACCCAAATCCAATTTTTTATAGGAAAAAATCCCTGTAACCGTTTTAAACAAGTACAAATGGCGATGTAGGCTAACTGGAACGGTAAAGACTTTAACTCCAACGTCAGGAAATTGTGAGGAATAGTGTTGGTTTTTTTTCTCCATATTCGTCGATCTTTTCCTATTTGGTTTTAATTTCGTTCCATCTTGGATAGATACCTCGTTCCATAAAAATTTTATTCGTTTTAGCAATTATTCCTGATTTCGCTTTGTAGATTTTCATGGCTTCTATTGTAGCTGTACCAAAACCTATTAATTCTTTTTTGAGTGTCATATACACAATTTGCATGTTAGGTTGAATTCTTGCATCAATATAACACACTCCAGCAGAAGCTAGATCTGCTCCATGGCATAAAGCGTCTACGGCAGTATCTCTCACATAAATTTTAGGGAGGTGTGATACGATCTTCTCCATAGGAAAAATAATTTTCCTTAAATAAGAATCGTCATCCTCATTACTGTAAATGGTATAAGCATCTTTTAGATTTTGCAAAGTTATTAAAGTCTCATCTTCTCTGAAATGGCCTACTCTCGTTCGTCTTAACTCCAACATGTGGGCTCCCGAGCATAAAGCTTCACCGATATCAAAACAAAGTTTTCGAATATACGTACCAGCTTCACATCCAACTTTAAACAAGATGTGGTTATTATTTACTTCTAAGATTTTTGTATAGTAAATCTCTCTTACTCTTAATCTTCTCACAACTGAAGATTTAATTGGAGGAGTCTGATAAATTTTACCCGTAAAAATTTTGAACACTTTTTCAATTTTTTTTAAATTTTCGGGTGCATGTAATAGCATAACTCCTACATATTCTTTCCCCGCATACAATAATGCCGATAGAACCCGGGTGGCTTTACCAAGTGCACAAGGTAATACTCCAGTAACTTTTGGATCTAATGTTCCCCCATGTCCAGCATTATCAGTTTCTATAATTTTACGAGCCCACGAAACTACTTCGTGACTCGTGGGACCGCTCGGCTTATCTAAATTTATAACACCATATTTTAATAAGTCCTCTATCTTTCTTTTGTAAGGTTCACATCCATAATCTTCATTAGAAGCATCTTGGGATTTTACGAGTAATTGTTCTGATTCATCAGAAGGCAATCTAAATTCTGAATCTTGCATACGGATTAACTGTAAAGGATAATATTACGAATAGTAATTCTTGGTGAAATTAATGTTTATCGATTGTTGGATTCAAACTAGAAGATGAAAAATGAATACATAATTTTGATTTAAACTCTATTGTAATTAAAGAGAATTGCGGGCCATGTGGGAGTTTCGTGTTTGTACTACACGAACAAACATATCGAACCCACGACCTTCAGGTTAAAAGCCTGCTGCGCTACCTGCCTGCGCTAATGGCCCATTTCTAAAACATAGTGTCGAGATTAGATATAAAACTTAATAAAGTGCTATATACATAAAAATGTAATAGATCAAATCTATTATAATTTATAACTTTTTCTGTAATCATCTATGTAGTACCTTATGTGAACGATTTCCCTAAGATAATTTACTTGAAATGTTCATAGCCTTGACTTTTTAGGTCAAACCTTTTGCCTTTTTTTAAAAAATAGATTTTCTCGTCAGAAATTGCTTTTCCAACTTTAAATAGCCTTCCTCCTTTAGATATAACCAACTTTTGAGCTTTATCAAAGTCGTCTGGACCAATTGCAAATAGATGAATGAATTCCTCTCCCCCTTCAAATATCAATTTTTCTAACGATATAGAAAATTCTTTTGAGTATTCCCTAGCTTTTTTGTGAATTAAATTTTCATTGAAATCAATTTCAAAGCCCAAATTAGGATTAGATAAAGCTAAGTCTTTTAAAGTTTTTGATAAACCATCAGAAGAGTCTATACTAGCTGTAGCTAATTTATTATCCGCTAGAATATAAGCCTCTTTTCCTAAGTCTTTTGGCTCCAGAACACTATTTATTGCCATACGATATTTTGAGCAATCTTTAATATTCACATCTCTGTGTAAGAGGATATCAAAACCTACACCAGTTAGGCCAAATTTGTTGTTTATTGCTATTATATCCCCTGGGTTTATACCTTTCCGATAGATTATCTCCTTAAGATTCTTAAAACCAAACACAGTTGGATTTATGATAATCTCTTTAGATGTGTTAAGATCGCCCCCAAGATAATTAAGATTCCATTTATTCGAGTAATCGACAATACCCTCTATTAATCGTTTAAAATTCACGACAGGTAAATCATTAGGAAGCCCTAACGAAACAATAATTCCTTCTGGTTTTACTCCCTTAACAATTAGATCGCTAAGATTCATGAGAACAGACTTAAGTCCCATCTGATAGAAATCCATTTGTTTTGGAGCATCAGTTGTAGCGTTAAACATGTCTGAGTTAAGAACAAGACATTTTCCTTCTTTTTGGTATCTATATTTAAAAAAAAAAGAATCGTCTCTTCTTAACCTTTTACCTGTTTTGCTATAAATTACCCTATCTATTAATTCTATTAGTCCAGATTCACCGTAAAAACTAATATTTTCGTTCTTTTTCATTAGTAAAATTTTATAATTTTCTAAACTTTATAATTTCTATATTAATTCGTTTGCCTTTGTGGCTTAGTCGTAGAGCGACTGATTCGTAAAATTTTCGATTCGAATCATCAGTAGGCCGGGGGTTCAAATCCCCCCAAAGGCTCTCGTTAAAAGTCTTGAGTTTCAATAAATCTATTAATTATTTGTAAAGCAAGCATTTTGAAAGCATCATTTATATTTTCTCCTGTTTTGGCGGAGGTTTCGATATATGTCAATGTCAATTTTTGTGCTAATGCCTCTCCCTCGTCGCGAGACACTACTCTCTCAGACTCTAAATCTATTTTATTTCCCACTAAAATGAGTGCAATATCAGGGGACGCTTTTTTAATCTCAATATTCCAATTTTTATCTATATTTTCGAAACTAGATCGATTAGTTACATCATAGACTAAAATACCCGCTTCGGCGTTAGCTAAATACGACTGTCTAACGCGTTTAAACTGAGCTTGACCTGCTAAATCCCATATTACGAACCTTACCATGCTTTCAAGTTCTTTAAACATACACTCCTTCTTCATAATAGAAGTCCCAATAGTGGATTTATAATCTGTTGCAAACTCATTTTCAACGTATCTATGCACCATACTCGTTTTACCTACTGCACCGTCACCTCCTAGGATTAACTTAAAGGCATATTCTCCTGATTTGATTTTAACTTTTTGAAATTTATCAAGTTTTCGCTGAACATTGTTAGCACCACTTTCTGTGACTAATTTAGGTATAACGGGACTTACAGTTCTACCGTCAAAAATTCTCGCAATCTTTTCAGCAGCCAAATAAGCGTAAGGGAAAACAGAATCAACACCCGCTATAGCATCCATTACAGTAACTAAAACTGCTTCTGGACCAGATTCGCAGAATATGAACCTATAATCTTCTGTATCGAAGGTTCCCGTTCCAAACGATCCTGAACTAAATTCTTCAGTAATTCTAGTTAAAACTGGTTCTACTAAAGCACTTACTCCACCGATTATTTCTTCGTCAAGCGATTTTTCCGAAGCCCCTACTAAAGAATCCATGATCAATCCATCTCTATTTACTACGAGGGCGGCAACTAAATTATCCCCAATGCTCTGCTTGTACCACTGTAGTAACGCTCCTAATTTTTTTGTATCGACTGACAATCTCTTATAACACCTTTTTTTTAGTATTAAATAGCACTATGATATTAATATGTAAATATTCTTGTATAAAAATTTTTTTAATATAAAAAAGTAGGAATTAACTGGTTAGACGATTGCATCAACTAAAAAACACCGAGAACTTCATTCACCCTTAAAAATAGGTTTTCTCTTCTCTAAGAACGCTTTAATACCTTCTTGAAAATCTTTAGTTCCAGCACAAATTTTTATCTTTTCAGATTCATTTTTTAAATGTGATATAAGATTACTATTATAGGAATTTTTTAACAAATCTTTAATATTTTGATAAGCGATTGTAGGACCTTGGCTTATTTTTAATGCAATTTTATTTACTTCGCTTAGGAAATCTTTTTCATCTGAAATAATCATCGATACTAACCCAGAATTCTTTGCTTCTTTTGCTGTAATTGTTCGATTTAAGAGAATCATTTCTGTTGCAAGGGATAAACCTACTAATTTTGGTAAGTGATAAGATGTTGAAGAATCAGGTGATAATCCAATCCCTGCGAAGGCAGCTCCAAATTTTGCGCTATCGCGGCAAATTCTTATATCACAGCTACAAGCGTAACCGAGAGATGCTCCAAAACATTGACCATTGACAGCCGCTAAAGAGGGAACGCGTAAATTCTTCAATAATTTTATCCCTTCGTGCAATTTATCTGCTAGTTTACCCATAAACTCTTGGGGTGCCTTGGCTTCTTTAAATTCCTTTATATCGCCCCCCACCGAAAAATTTTTCCCCATTCCCGTGATAATAAGGCATTTTAACGATTTATACGATTTCAAGTCTTTAATAGCTAAGCAGAATTCACTTACAAGTTTAAAATTAAAAGCGTTCATTGATTTTGGTCTATTAAAATAAAGGGTTACGATCCCATTGGATTCATTTAACTCAACTTTAATATTTTCGTACTTAAGCATATAAATCAGTTCTAAAAAAATACTTAAATGATAAAAGAATCTAAACAAATAAAATTTTTAACATTTCATTAATTTAATTCGATTAAAACAAGTTTTATTTGTATATAAATCTTATAAAGAAATAAAACATTTTTTACTCGTAATATCAAGCAGGAGTTGCCAAGCCTGGTCAACGGTGCTAGACCGAGGCTCTAGTCTCATAGGAGTTCGAGGGTTCGAATCCCTCCTTCTGCATCAATATTGACATGGTAGAAACCTACATCAGATTTTTTAACAAAAAAGGTTTCCTCCACAAGAAAAAGCTTAACAACAGATTAAACGATGATCTTGACAATTCAGCCTACAAGTTAGGCGTACCAATTATTAAATATAACAGTTTCACTACGCCAAAAAGTGATCATAGATCTTTTATTAAATTTGTGAAGAAAACGAAAACTTCCATTGAAGTAGCTTATTTTCATTCAAGCAAAGATTCAAAATATATCCACTCTCCAAGAGACACACCAGAAAAATGCAACCCTGAAAATTTGAACGGTTGTTTAGATATATGTCACGATACTATAAGAACAATCGACTCATCTAAGCGTTTCTTAAAAGAAGTTAGATAATTTTTGTTGCTTAATCTTGGGATTATTCGTAAGACTTTCAACGTATTCTTTTACTAGTTCCATCCGTTGTATAGTATAAGCGTCTAAATTAAAATCTCTGCTAAGTTTTAAAGCTTTTGGGATATATTTTTCAATTCCACCGCGATTGACTGTCAATATAACATTACCCCCACATTTTAGACACTTTCCTGCATTTGAGAGGGGTGGACGTCTATATTTCTCGTTACATTTCACGCACCTAAAATGCTGTACAGCAAATTTTCTTAGGTTTCCCATTATATCGGGATTAAAATGTGTTGTCAAAATCTTCTCAGCAACATTTTTATCGTTGACTGCTCTTATAATTTTAGCTAGGTGCAGTTGCGCGTTTATCTTTTCTTCCATACTTGCATAGGTCTTATATGCTGTTGTTGTCGGACCGTCGTTAATATCGTTAGTTGGTATGTTGAAACCCAGATTTTCGTACTGCGCAGGTGTTCCTAACCGGCTTTTCACTAAATCCATTTTCTTTTCTAGCTCAAATGGCATAAGATATTCTTGTGTTGCCTTATAAAACTCTAGAGGATACTTAAACAATGTATCGATATTATGAGCTTCACTATCGATTTCATTAGGGTCTAATAAAGAGGAGATTACTAATGTAGCGTCCATTCTACCCCCTATTTTGCTTGGTAAATAATACCTCGAGAAATTTAATAATGGATCTAAAAGAAGCATAATCCCATCTTCATCCCCATCACAGTTTCTGCGTTTCGCTGCATGCCAAAAGGGGTGGGCGTAAATCGATCGTGCGGGCGAAAAACCAATGATTCTACCGACAATTCCCGCGCTAGTATGAGGAGCAAGTCCTACAGCTAAATGGCCAATTAAATCTTCTCTCTTAGTAATATTGTAAAATGTGTCTAGGTTATAAAACATTTCTAGTTCATCGTCTATAAAGTTAGCAATTTTAATAAAGTACTTAGCGCAATCGTCTGAAAGGATGACATCCTGCACTTGAAGCTCTAATATCTGATTTTCGTTATTTAATTCGTTAGCTTTATAGTCCAATTCATATCCCAATTCGATTAACCTACTTACTGGAGTAGAAATTTCTTTAGGTTTGAAATGAGTTAATGGAATATCTGTAGCGTCATATCGAATTTCTGCAGTTTTGTAGACTAATAATCCGTTTTTGGCTCTAAGAATTCCCTTCATTAGTGGTTCTGGGACTTTAAATTGATTTGTCAATCCTAGAATACCTTTAAATTTGTCCGGTATAGACATATTTAATGAGCTGAGTATTGTTTTTGAATAGTTTTTTATATTAAAAGAAGCTTCCTTAGAGAAGTTTAATACGCCTCCGCATTGCTGGCACTTTTCTTCGTTTTTAGTGTAATATTTATTACATTTTAGACAAATTTTCTGAAATTCGGTATGAGATCCACATTCAGGGCATAGGTTAAATGGAGTAATGGATGAACAATTCGGACATTTCTTTCTACATATATCAATTTTTATTCTTCCCAAATCAATCGCCTTCTGTACCGATCTTGTATTACCAACTTGATCACTGAGAGGAAATAAGCTTTGAATGCCTTTCATACTTTTTCTTTCAGACTTCTCAGGGCGTCCCATGCGAGTTCCCATAAAATAAGGAGCTTTATTTCTAATTTCGATGGGGGAAATGCTTGAAAAATAATTGAAGACATTGTCTTCATTTTTCATATCAACAAATTCCTTATGGTTTAATTTGAATATAGTTTCGTATATTTCTGTTGTTGCATCATCTAGAATAATACAATTTTCATTAACCGTATGAGGAACAAATGCTCTTTCTAAAATATCCTTAATGGTAGTACTATTCTTTAAATTTATTTTCTTAGTCTTATTATCAAAGTCGGCGGTTAAAGCTTCTCTTAAAGTACTCAAATCACTTACAGAAATGTTACCCCAAAAATCAGTGTACTTAGGATGTAAGGGCACAGCAAAATCTTTTGCTAAATTGATCGCCTCTTTTGCTGAGGGAACGTTATTAAAAGGATCTTCGATAAATTTACTTAATTCCTTGTTTGATCTTTGTTCAATTTTTAATGCTTCCTCTAACTCTAAAGCCCACCATTCTTCAACATAACCAGATGGAACCAGTTTATGGTTATTTTCAGAAAATTCCCCAAATCCAAAGAGAATATCTCCCAGAAAAAGAATTTCTTTTATGTCTTGAAA
>JAGXNP010000005.1 GCA_019894885.1 Promethearchaeota archaeon
ATTTAAAAGTATCCTTCTTTTTCCTATGGGTTTTACCCATTTAACAAAATCTAACTCTTTTATTCTTGGAATTATTTGTTCTCTATTTATTCCTTCATCAACTTTAAATTCCACAATATCTCCTTCTCCTAATCTTCCCTTTAAATTGTTAGGAGTTCCCTGAGTTATTATTTTTCCATGATCTATGATAATTAACTCATCAGACAAATCATCAGCTTCTTCCATGTTATGAGTAGTTAAAATAATTGTTGTTTTTTTCTCTTGAAAATCCTTAATAAAATCCCACACAACTCTGCGAGATTGAGGGTCAAGTCCAGCCGTAGGCTCGTCAAAAAAAATTAATTCTGGTTCATGTATTACCGCCATTAATACATTTACTCTACGTTTCATTCCTCCTGAATATGTCTTTACTAAAGAATTTGCTCTTTCTAAAAGATTCATCTGACCAAGAAGATCATCCGTTCTTTCTTTATAATCCGCTTTTTTTAATCCATGCATCTGTGCAATTAAATTGATATTTTCACGTGCAGTTAATCTTTCATAGAGGACTATTTCTTGGGGACAAATTCCTATACATTCTTTAATCTTATTAGATTCTTTTTTAAGATCATATCCTAAAATAGTTGCTTTCCCACTGGTAGGAGGGAGAACAGTACTCAACATAGATATTGTTGTTGTTTTCCCCGCACCGTTAGGACCTAAAAAACCAAATAACGAGCCTTTCGGTATTGCTAAATCTATTCCATCTACAGCATGAATATCTTTATAATATTTTTTCAGATTATTAGTTTCAATTGCTAAATCCATTTTTTATATCACTTAGAATAAACTGAGTTTCACAGTGTTGTATTTAAGTTTGAATATTATTGTATTTAAACCAATTTTAGACCATTTTTTGAATTATAGATTTATTTAATATACATGCGAATAAAAATGAATAACAACTCCTATAAGTTTAATTAATAATGTTAGAAAGTGGAATAATATATCTGATCTAATTTCGATATCAGAAAAAAAAGGAAAAAAATTAAGGAATTATAATAATTCCAAAGAAATCTAATACAATAAACCCTAGAGCAATTAACTCTAAGATCATCCAGATACTTCTTTTTAAACTTCTAAAACTTTTAAATCCTTCACCTGAATAATTTATTATATTATATATTACGATGATTATCCAAGCTGTCAATAAGAACACGATGGGCAGTGATAGTGTCAGTAAATTATATCCAACAAAGTCTAACAAATATTTGTAGCCAAGGAATGTAAATGCGATTATTACGAATGTAAATCCAAGACCGAAAGAATATTCTGCAAATGTTAGAAATTGCTTAACTTTCTTTAGATCTAAATTCTTTAATTTCGATTCAAATTGAGCTTTAGAGTTTGTAGATACTGAATTTACAAAGAGAATGAACGCTAACATTAGGAGAAAAGTTACAGATACAATCCCATTACTAGGTATATTTTGCCAAATTAAAGCGAGTATAGTTAATATTACTCCTATCATCGTAGTGCTCAAAATGATCCAATCTCTAACATTGAGTTTTTCTTCTTTTTTTTCCACTTTTTATCATCATTTTATATGGTTGTTAAACTATACTTCGCTTCATTGTTATAAAAATTTTGAGTAATCTTGATTATTAGATTGATAAATAGAAATTATTGTCATTATGAATAATAATTAATCCTACGCTTTGATTTGAACAAGGTTATTTCGTAAAAGTCATCAATTTTTATTATGGAAGTATAAGCCTACGGCATCAAAAATTAAGGCTGCATAAGAACGGGGCAAAATTTCCTATAAGTAAAGCCTATATTGATGACGAACTCTTAGATCCTGAAATTTCCTATACTCTTATTTTGATCCCTGAAGTTAAAATCGCTACCCAAACTATTGTTTCACTAACTTTTTTTAAAAGAAAAAGCGGACCTCTCCTATACTATTATTATCCTGAGAATTCTTTAAATGTGATAGAAAAAACTAGTGTAGCAAATAGTATGGAGTCTTTATATAAATCTGCATATACTGAAAGATACTTTATTCACCAATCGAGTAATCTATCTTCATTAAATTATTATTTTGAAATTCACTCGGATTGGGCTCGCGGGAATAAAGAGATGTTAATGATTAGTGTTATCCTCAATACGAGAATAACTAAGTCAATTGAAGACATAATTCTTTCGATTTGTATCGATTTTGAAACAGAATTAACAGTTATTAAAGATATCTACAAAGCATTATATGATAAAGATTTAGATATGTTTTCCGATGAAGAACAATCAGATATAGAAAAAATCAGTAGAAATCTGCGTGCGAAAATAAAAGAATTTTATAAAAAAATAAGAATATTAGACAGTCAAAAATTTACAAAGGTTATATTCAAAGGTTCAATGGAAATAGAAAAGAAATTAGACCTAATTCACATTGCTCAAGGAATTAAAGATGCAGAGTTTAATCCAGAGAGATTTCCCGGATTAGTTATGAAAATTGAGAAACCAAACGCCACAATTCTTATGTTTTCTGATGGTAAATTGATGATAACTGATTTGAAAAATACATCTGAAGTAGATATAGTGGTTGATATTTTTATGGAAAAACTTAAGAGTATAGGTATTATTATACCTAAACCAGAAATTACAATAGAGAGTTCCAAATAATTAGTTTTGATTTAATTAAAGAATTAAACATCTTTTTTTCTCACTTATATTAAAAGTTAAATTATGATTTCACGCTTTCTAATATCATTTTTAGGATTATCTTTCAGTAAACTAACAGACCGTATTACTTTAATATTGGTTAATGGTAAAATTAAATTATGTCATCAAAAGTAGTTTCTTATTTCGACTGGACCTTAGGATTCAAAAGTAATACTACGGATAACACTTTAAAATTTAAAAGTACGAAAAAATCCAATTTGAATTCAATTGGAATATCAGATGCTGAATTTAAGATACATCTGAGTAAATGGAAGGAAAATAATTTCTCTTAAACCTAATAATTCTGCTACTTTTTGGATTTTCTTGTTTTATTTAATGTCTTTGTTCTACTTCTCTATTGTTAGAGTTCGAATAATTAAAACTACTTAAAACTATACTACAATTTCAGTAAGATAAAGAACAACTAATAATATAGTCCAAATAACTGTTAGCACTATTAAAATTATTGTAGTATAAAACCTCCACTTTATTGAAATCTTCTGTTTCTTTTCAATTCTGTAAATATAAATCGCAAGTATTGCTCCTAATATAATTATTGAAGACAATATCAGAATTATACCGAAAATAATAGAGGTTAAGTATGGTAATATCAAAGCAAATACGAATATGGTAAAACATATCCAAAGTCCTATAAAACGCTGCATTCTTTGTTTAAAAACTTGATCTACATCATCTGTTTTCGCGAATGGGAGTAAAAGGATTAAAATTCCCGCAGTTGCTCCACCTAAAAGAGATGCGTGATCCCATCTCAACAATCCTAAAACAATGTTGGAGAAGAGTATTCCAACTATTATCCCTACAAACAGGCATAAAATAATTCCTATCAATTTAAAGTGTTTTTTCAAGAAATTGAAAATAGAATAACAAACACCAACAAGGAAATTTTTAAATTTAATCAGAGCAAATCGTAGATTATCTATAATATTATTTAAGAATTTTTTCAATTCTTCTAACATAAAAATAAACAGGTATAACAACGTCCCTATTAATATCCAAGAGAAGCTCCATCCAGATGAAGTTAGATTAAGAGTAATTAAGCTTAATAGCAAGAACATTAATACGGAGTACAAGAAGGAAAATAATTTGCTGCGTTTAAAAGGTTTGAATAGAACTAAATTTACTATCATAAAGATGAATAGTGATATGCACAAGTTTAAAATTAGATTCGGATTTATAATAAATTCTAATGTTATAAAAATATCTATCGATAGAAGGGTTTCAATACAGATAAAACCTGAAATCCGGATAAAATTCCTAGCCTTATCACTTACAACTTTAATAAACTTGTCGATGAAGGTTAAAATTAGTAAGATAATAAACGATAATATCAATAAATTAAACGAAATAAAATAATCCGGATTAGTATAATATAAAGGCCATGTGATTAAATCGAAGTAGACGATTAGAATTAGACCATTTTTAATCTTGGATATGTTGGAACTGATATAATCCCATTCTGATATTAACCGAAATAAGTATGCGATTTGTATTATAAATAATATTATCGTGATAGGGAAAAGCTGTGGGAAAAACAATGAATTCCAATCAATGTAGAATAAGATTGAGAAACCTATCATAACGATCCATGAAGTGATGATAAAAAATTTCGAGGTTTTCTTTAAAAACTTTAAAATAAACTTATCTAACAAACCTATCAAATGTGTTAGAATACTTAAAATCAAGATAGCTATATGGAATTCTATACCAAATGCAGTCAACGAATTAAAGATGCTAGCTATTAGAAAGAAATATAAACCTATCCCTAAGTAATTCTGTCTATTAATTTTCCATTTTCCAAATATTTCTAACTTTTCGGGATTAAATTTACTCCTAACATTGAAATATGAGATGTTAGTGTAATATTGCATTGATAAAAATATCAAAAATATATAAAAAAGTGAAGTTATTGAAAAGCCATATAAATGAAATAAAATCAGAAGAAGAGTCCAGGAGATATTTAAGTAACTTAAACAGTGAACAACATCAATATACCCTGCTTTTAAACGCTTTATGCCATATATTTCTAAAATACTGATTAAGAATAGAATAATCTGAGAATAAAGCAGACTTTCGAAAAAGCCAAAAAATAATCCAAAGAGTCCGAGAAATAAGACAGATATCTCTAAGTAAATGGTAAATACTAAAACTGAATAGAGTTTCTTTGTCTTTATAACCCATTCCTCGCTTTTTATAACAACTTTCGATAGATGTATTGAGTAAGCGGTAAGTATAGTTTCAGACAGTATAACTAAAACGATTCTTAAAAAATCGAGTATTGAGAATGTTATAAAAAGAGCGAGCCAGAAAATACCAAAAAACAATTGGAATGCTATGAAAGTAGAGAAAAGAATAATATTCTTATATTTTATTTCGACTGTACGATTTAAAAAGCCATTTAATAGAAACATCAGAAATGAAAAGACAGCAAGAACGAAACTCCATGAAGGAATTCCTAATAATAATGGGTTGTAGGCTAAAAGTAAGTCATTCAATAATAGAGAAAGGTAAATACTAATCACAATAAAAATCATATTCAGTAGAATTGCTTGAGATTGATTTCTAATTTTTTTTATTCTACTAGCATCATATTTAATAATTACTTCGATATAGTAAGATAGGTAGTGTAAAGTATAGAACTGTAACATCAAAAATACTACTAAATTTAAAACAAATAATGTTGCATCCGTTCCTGTAAATTGAACAAAATAAATTAATGATCCGATCGAAATTACAAGAAATGCTACAATATTCAACAAATAGGTGATCTTTTCTATAGTTCTCTTTAAAATGTGGATATCTAATAGGGTGGAGAGGAAAAATATAGTAACGGATAATAAAATAGCTCCATATAAGTTAATATTCATTAACTCCTGAATCAATCCAAGACTCAACAAACCAAGTTCAAAATGCGATAATAGTGACATAATTGAATCAAATTTCGTCATACCATAATCCTTTTCAGACCGCTGTTCTTCGATTTTCTTTATAAATAATAATCTTGATACCGAAAAATAAGCAGAATAAATTAAAAGTGAAAGTAAAACTATAAAATAGAGAGACTGAAATAATTCTATCAATATTATAAATTGTAAGGTCAATAATGTTAATGCTAAAGGTGAAATGTACCATAAAATAAAACGATATTCATATAATGCTGGTCTAATAAAAATTAAATTAACAAATATGAATATCGCACACAATAAAAAGATAGATCCTGGTAAGAAAACATAAACCAAAGAAGATAAAGTAAGCGATGTTCCAATCGATAAAATTACTAGAGGAAATATCTTTTTAAGGGGCATTATCATTCGGAATTTGTTAAATACAAGAACTGAGCCGCCAAAAACTGTAATTGCTAAAGATAAAGCGATGATTTCGATATTAGGAATTAACATAAATGTATTGTAGGTAAAAAAGGAGAAATTTACAATTAATATTGACGAGATTATGGTATTAAAAAAAGTTCTGTTGAGTTTAAGAATCCTTGAAGAAAATAGACTGAAAGCGAGTATTATAAAAGAGAGGTTAATTGATATAAAGAAATTTAGAATTATTGAATTAATGATCAAAAAAATAGTTAGAAAAATACCTATCAGAGAAAGAAAATAAGAACTTACAAGTATAATGTTTTTCAAATTTTTTAAATTTGGGAAAAATGATAAAATTACGAAAAAGAATCCCAATACGATTAGATTAATTGATAAGCTAATTTCTAATGGTAATGAAATTTCTTGGAATAATATAACGAGGAAGCTTACATTTATAAAGATGTAAAATAGCCATAAGAGAGTAATGATCTTCCACATTTTCATTCTATAAATCACCGGCATTAGAAGAGATACTGCAAAAACAAAAAATACTATATTAGTAATCACTATATTGTCAAAAAAGACATTTTGACTAAACCAGTATAAGAAGAATAAGCTAAAACTCCAAACTATTAGTAGAATCCTTGAGAAATGTTTTTTTATCCATGAGTACCAAAAAGGTAGAGAAAGCAAAACACAAATTGTAAAAGATATTATAAATGAACCACTTATATTGAGGATCCCAAAGAAATTTAATGTGTTAGTATAAATATTAATGTCGGTAAAACTCTCGTTAATGATATAAAAATTTACGAAGGGAACAATAATCCATAACCTCCACCCTGTTTTCCATATTACCCAAGAGAATTTCCAGTAGTAAAAGCCTACTGATAGGTAGAATAGAAGGATGCCAATATTGATGGTTATAATAAGCAAGAAAGGATCCCATACAGGTAAATTAAAAGAGGCATTTAAGAAAAAATACATAAAAGTTGGAATAGAAATAATGTAGGATGAAAAAGCAATATAGAAAGAACGTCGTCTGAAATTCTCAGGAGCTTTATTATAGGTTCCTACATAAGAAATACTGGTAACGCTTAAAGTTAGAGTGAATGTCAGTATTGGATTAAAATCTATAAAAATGGGATTATTAAATAGAATATAATAAGACAAGAAACTTATTAGGTTAAATACCATAAGCAAAACACAAGGTCGGATGAACCACTTATAAAGATCATTTTTTTGCTTGTAGTAGAAATTACCTGTTAATATTAAAAATAAGAACAGAGAGAAAGAAATGTTATAAATTAAAGGAATTATGGTATTGTAGAGTAGTAAATTAAAGGTTATAATCGATATTAATAGATATAAAGCGAATTTTTCGATTACATTAACATTCCGTATGTTTAACACAATAGAAAAGAACAAGACAATCATTAACGAAAAATTGAAATAAAAAAGATAAAAAGGGAAGTCGAATAGGTCGAGTGAAGGAAGTAACATATAATAATTTAATGTTGTAATCAATTTTACTAAAATTAACCAGCTAAGTGAGAAGTAACTAATAGTTCGAAATACATAATTGCGATTCCTATTGGAAATAAGTAGATAGATCATAATAATAAAAAATACATAAGAAAAATATTCGAAAACACTCGGAAATATAGAAAAGAAAGTAAATAGAAGTAGAGTTGGACCTAGTAATATTTTTATTAGTTTGAATTCAGACACATTCTCAATTATATCATTGTATTTAACCAGATAATAATTGAATAACGAATAGATACCACAGAATAAAATAATAAGTCGTAGTGGTTGATATGCGCTGTAAAATGGAAAAACTTGACTATAATTCCAATATAATTCACTGAATATAATAATTAAGCCAAAATAGAAAATATAATAGATGAGTCTTTTGTAAAATGCTAGAGAATCATCAGAGATAAAAAAGTTATTTCTTAGATAATAAATGGTAATAGGACTGATGAAGAGTAAAAATACTAAAGGTAAACCAATCCTTTGTATCAGAGATAATTGAGCAGGGATAATTAAAATATAGAAACACAATAAAATTTTAATTAATACCCATGCGGATAAATCAAAAGCCCACCTAAGTCTTGAAAATTGAATTTTGAATAAGTAGCGACTGACTGTTGATACTAGTAGGTAACTTAACAGAAATATTCCAACATATGTTGTTAATGTTAATAGTAGGGACTCTTGAAGCTGAAATAGCGTATGTATACTTTGCAATGGAAACAGAAAAATAGTAAGCGAAGCTACTATAAATTCGATGAAAAAATAAGATATATTTTTAGTATATTCATATATTTTATAGATTCTGTAATAATCTAATTTACTTTGTTCGTTTTCAAATATCCTCTGCTTGAGATTTTCAAGCGGAATTAAGATAACGAGATTCAAAACAAGAAATACTAATGAGGAACAACTGATATCGATTCCAACATTATGAGTAAAGGAGTTTAAAACTACAAAAAACTTCGCAGAGATAATAAAAGATAAAATCACCCAGGTGATAATCTGGCAAGTTTTAACAGAAACGAAATAGGATTCTTTAAGTTTATATTTATCAAAGAGAAATTCTAAAAAAACTAAGAATCCAAAAAATAAAGCAATTGCAGCACTATTGATTATATAATAATCTACAACTAAACCTAATCTATTAAAATCTAATCCTATTAGATAAGGAAGCGAAATTACTAATACAGATATGACTAAACTGTCGATTATTAACAATCTCTCTATAAATCTGGTGAAAATATTCTTATTTAGGGAATAAAATAGAGGGAATAATAGAGATATGCCTAAGATCAGCAGAGGAATATTATATGCATAAACGGAAGTAGATAGAAACAAAAATAGATAAAAAGAGATGAGAATACTGGTGAAACACAAAGTTACTATATTAAATCCATTCGAAATTTTTTCTGAAAATAAAATTCTCTTCTTGGATAAAAAATTGATAATCAAGCAAATAAGAACGATCGATATGTATGCTGAAAAAATTGGTTCAAATTGGAGTTGTTGGTTAAATATGGAGAACATTATGAAGAAAGCTTCTAGCATTATTAAATAGCTAATATAATTTTCAATTACCATAACTTTTTCATGGGATATAACATCTATCTTAACTCCCAATTTTAAAGTGTAATAACACGCAATAGTTATATAGAGAATATTAAGCACGATTAACGAATTTAAAATTGTAAAAAATAGAGTAGTAATTAAATAGAAGTTGAATATAAAGACTGACAGAACTATGATGCTGGAGCAAAAGAAATGATATATCAGGAAGGATTTTCGATTCATAATATTTTTTTTATGGAGATAATAGATGGGAATATAAGAGAGCAAGCTAACTAAAATAAGAGGTATAAAATATACCAAGAACGAGTCCTTAGTGTAAATCGCACTATAATATCCCACCATAAATAAACCTAAATATAACGTAAATGAGTTTAATATCAACGCCAGGACCTGAGGAAAGATTTTACTTTCCTGTGAATCCAGATATACAATTAGGCTTATTATCGTTAATGATAAAAACGAAGAAATAAGTAAGTCTAATTTCATATAAATCATGAAAAATGTTAGAAGCAAAGCAAAAACTTCGAATACAATAGGATAAGATATAATATTCAAATAAGATCTAGATTTTGATTCTTTGAGCATTCTTATTTTCTTTCCATAAGAAATTAGGATGACTAGACAAATGGATATAAACAATAGGTCAAATAGAGTTCCAATAATTAGATGTGCGCTAAAATATATTACAATTATAAGCAAGTTCAAAGCAAAAAACAAAAACATGAGCACCCATGAGGAACTATAAGTGTAAATTGCGATGAATTTAGGTTTTAATACCTTTTCGCCATACAAGTAATAAATCGGAGCAAAAACCAAGAAACAAAAAATAATCGGGGTAATTAAATATACATAAAAATCATTTATATTTGCGTCTAAAAAGAAAAATCCAACAATAACAATATCAAATATCAAGATAAATAATGTCAATGTTATTTTTACTTTTCTAGGAACAACTACTACATTCGAAGGAATTAGATTAAATATGACACCAATAACGCAACAAGAAAGGAACAAAGCAAGAAATTCGTCCAAAAGGAATACAAAACTGAAGATTCCATAAAATAATAAGAAAATTTCAATTAATAGCGTAAAACTATCAACTCTAATTATAAAATTGAAGGTAGAATCTTTAACTTTTTTTAGAATGTGTCCAAATCTAAGGTTAAATAAAATAAAAACTGAAAGATATACTAGATCTAGAAGCAGAATCACAAAATTATTCCAAAAAATTATAAATAATGTAAAAAAAATCGAGAAAAGTAAAAACCAGCAAACATAATAGCTATATACCAAGCTAATTTCTCGAGAGAATATGCGAATTATATAGTTGAAAAGCACGAATAAAAGGAATATTATTGGAAGTAAAATTGAACATAAAATTAATTCTCCTTGAAATACCTCAGGAATTCCCAATGCTACATTATTAATAGTAACTATAACAAACCAGGTAGTTTCTAATAGTAAAAAGAGGATCACAATACAATAATTAAAAAGTTTCCAAGGTTTTTCGTATAACCGAAAGCGAGCATAAGAAAAATAAAAGGAAAGTAATGTAATTGCTAAAACAATAATGGTGTGAATTAATATATTGGAGATTAACAGTACATTTGGATCGACTATGAACTGTAAATATACAAATTCGATTATTGGAAAGAAAGAGTATAAAATTATTGTAAAACTGGCAACAACGAGCAGATTTTGAATTATTAATACCGTTTTTTCTTGAAAATACTTAAGCCTCTCAAAAACTTGAAATATTACATATGAAGATAGTGAGAGTAAAAGAAATTGAACATTTAAAAGCCCTATTCCAAAATAAAATGGAAAGATCCAAAAGATTATAACGAATAACATTCCTAAACTACTAAAAAGATATATATACCTGCCGTAAAGAATGGTAGTAAAGTTCGCTTTTTCTTCGTAATAGGTGAGAATCAAAATTATTGGTAATGTAATAATACTGACTAAAGGATTATTATTCAATGATGAAATTGAGAGGATTAGAAGAATTAAACTGACTGAGACAATAAAATTTAACTTTATAAAAGTTTTAATCTCACCAGTATCAACCTCTTCAGCATTGTTAGAACTCATTGATTTTATACCTCCTTAGGAATTTGCTGTAGAATGAAGTTACGTATAATCTGATTTTAAAGTAAAATGCTAAGAACACGAGAGACAATAACGATATGGTTATGATTTCTATGAGGTCGTGATGAATACCAACATAAATATAGACGATAACTATAACGAAGGGCATTTGAATTAACAGCACGAATACTAAACCTAATAAAGAATTTACAAATTTTTTCTTAAAAATTGTTAAGTCCTCTAAGAACGGTTTCTTACTGCCGATCGAACTCGTAATATTTTTAAAGTTTTTTACGCTGGAGAGTCGAGAAATAACATAAAAAATGATGTTCCAAATGAGAGGAAATAACCAAGAGACTTTTGTATTAAAAGTATAAGAGAGGAATACTATATGAACAATGTAATTAACAAATACCATGATATTATAAGGTTGGCTAATAATTTGAGAAGAAGAAATTGCATACTTGAATTTCTCTTCCGTAGGATCAAAAAAACCAATGGGTTGAAAATAATAATAATAATATACAATATTATACAAGATAATAAAAGAAATTAAAGGTAAAAGCTCAAAGTAGTTCTCTCCTGGAGTAAGTAACACAAAAATAGGGGTAACGATTAAAGCTAAGATCGTAATTAAGAAGACGATATTAATTCTTGCGGAAGGATTGTTTAACTTATTGGAAAAAAAGGGAACTTTCCTGTATTTGTCGAATGCCTTATAAAAGAATAATAAAACAAACATAAAAGTTATAACAGACAACCCAACTGAAACATAAAGGTCTTTACCTATAAAAAAATAAATGAAAAATCCAACAACTGCTATTAATGACGGAACAATCATTAAATAAAAACTAAACCACCAAATTTTCCAAAGTAATTCGGTTGCCTTTTTGATCTTTTCATCAGAATAGCTGATTTTATTAGATTTCATTTTAACAAAATAGTAATTGAATCTATTCTGAGTTATAAGTAAATTTTCATTAAAAAATGTTTATACGAAGTAAGGTGTAAAATCAAATAAAATATGGTGAAATTATAACTTAATTGATAAATTACGGTAGAACACGATAAAAATATGAAATTTATTGAAATTTGGGTAAGAACTCACTCTGTAATTCTTTCATCTCGGTGAAAATTCTTTCTGCTATCTCAAAACTCCCCACATTAGGATCTATTGCTAATGCATTGATTGCTACTTCTTTGGATTTAGTAAGAATCGCTTCAACGCACAGATCTTGGATACTTGCTTCAATTCGTAGAACAGCTGCAATGTTTATCGGTAATTTTCCCCATTTAACTCCGCGTATACCCGATTTACTAATTGTTACCGGACACTCAACAATCAAATCTTGTGGTAAATTTTCTATGATTCCATCGTTTGGAATGTTGACAGCGCTCTCATAGGATGGTTGGTTAGTTATTATCGCTTCAATAATAGGAACTGCACGCTCTCCTGATATTCCTTTTGAGTGCATACCTTTTTTGAGATATTTTCCCTCTTTAAGTCGCTTATAATTCCTCATAACCTTCCTATAGATTCGTTCACCGTGCTTTTCAGTTCTATTAATCCAATCTACCATATCTTGTGTTTCAGTAAATTCCTCACCAAACTGTAAATATTCACCAAGATGATTATCCCCTACATATGGAAAATAACCAAATCTTTTGAAAACTTCAAATGTCAATGAAGAGAATTCGAACTTATGTTCTTGTTTTTTAAAATACTCTAGAGCTATTTTGTTAAATTTTGGCATTAAATCCATTCCAGAAGAGATTTCCTCAAGTCCCATTAAAAATCCAAAATGATTTAATCCATATGGTTTTAGTTTTAAATTCTCTAAGTTTTTATTGAGCATTTGAGGTAAATGGTAAATGAGAGCACCAATTTGATGGCATAGCCCAATAAATTTAAGGTTTGGTGTGGTTCTTTTGATGGCTAGGCATACTCTTGCCATTGGATTAGAAAAATTTATAAATAAAGCGTTTGGACATATATCTTCGACATCTTTTACAATATCTACAATTGGAGGTACTATTCTAAAAGCATGCATAGTTCCCCCTGGACCACCACATTCGCCTAAAATTTGTTTTGACCCGTACTTTCGTGGAATTTTATAATCTTCTCTCCACAATTTAAAGCGATTTCCTACTTCTATGGAATTAATTATGAAATCTGCGCCCTTTAATGCATCTCTACGGTTTGTAGTGTGCTCAATAATAAATTTATCGTTGTGGATTTTGTTTTCGGTTGTAATTAATTCATAAATTATATTTAAATGTTCTTTATCGATGTCGTGTAATACTATTGTCGATCCATGCAAAAATTCACTTTGAAAGAGATCCAATAACGTAGAAGGTCCAAAAGAGGTACTGCCTGCTCCTATTAAAACTATTTTACATTTCATTATTCTTTAGTATTATTTAAGTAAATTGTATCTATTAGTGGTATAATATCTTCTGTAAAGTTTAATGAGTTTAAAGCGTTATTGATTACTATTATTAACACTATTGTAAAAGATTTTTCAAATAATAAAACAAATGGGAATTAACACCCACAATATTTATTAGTGTTCATTTGTTTCATCTTTATAATAATGAATTTTTCACGGCATAATACTGATTCATGGGTTGGCTGTAAGAGCGCCAAGATTCCCTTAGTAACAGTATTATGAAGAGAATAAATCCTTTTTTCTCTCTTTTTCTTTTTAATTGTTTGGATTTATTCTCTGAGTAAAATGTCTTTCAATTAATAAAAAAAGAGGAATAAGGGCCTAATTCTTACCGTAAATTCTAAAAAAAAGAATGGAGGTGAAAAAAGAATTGGCAGATAAAGTAGATCCTGAATCAATATTGGAGTATTATAAAGATTGGAATTCTGATCTAGCCCCTATCATGATGGCTTTTGATATCTCAGATGCCTATCCGGGTCAGATTGAAAGCGAGGATCAAACAAAAATGGCCTATCTGAGACAAAAATACAAAAAACTGTCTAAATAATTATTTTTTTTCAATTTATTCTTCTCTATTATTTATTAACTCTTAAAGCTAAGATTTTGGAAATTCTCTATTTTTACAATTTCTAGGTTAATTAAATTGATATATATTCAGTTTCAGATGACCTTAAAAATTATTACTATAAATTCATTATATTCAGATGATTTTTTATAAAATAGGGATAATAAGTGAAACATTTAAATAGCATCATCGTTATATTTATTCTAATGATCTCAAATAATACTACTAAATATTCAATTGTAAGAGTTATAAGCCCTTTATTAGTTGTAGTATTAGTATTATTATTATAGATGAGAGCCGATCCTTCTCGATCTTCTTTTTAATTTTTTCTTGGATTTGCTCTCTCATCAAAGAATTTATATATAATTAAATTGAGATCATAAAGGATTCCGGCACCTCAGGATAAGTAAAAAAAAAGGAGGTGAAAAAATGGAAAAAGAAGTTATTGATAAAATTGAAAATCAGATTACCTTAGAAAATAATATGACCCCTATAAAGGAAGAAAACAAACACACTAACGAAAGTACCTTCTGGAAATATCTAGATTATTCAAACTGGATTCCAGGAGAAATTGAAGTTGAGGAAGAAATCAATAAAGATTATGATTGGTGGAAAAGAAAATCTATTAAGAAATAGTCAAAAATTAAAGTTTCCTAATTGAGAGTTCTTTCTATTCTTTCTAAGGCTTCTTTTAATTTTTCAATTGGTTGGGTTAAAGCGAATCTTACAAAACCTTCTCCATAAGTGCCAAAGCCCGTACCGGGAGTTAGGATTACGCCTTCGTTAATTAACTTTTTAACGAACTCCATGCTATTTGTTTCTCCTTCCGGTATACGAGTCCAGACATAAAAAGTCGCTTTAGGCTTGTCCGTGTTCCAACCGATATCATTAAGACCCTTTACTAAAACATCGCGCCTTTCCTCATATATTTTTACATTATCTCTTACGATTTTAGGTTTTTCTTCTGATTTATATTCATTTAAACCTTTTATTACAGCTTTTTGGATAAAAACTGGGCATCCCGAATCAATGTGAGACTTAACCTTCCTTAATCCACTAATAATATCCTTATCCCCCACTGCCCATCCGCACCTAAATCCTGTCATGCAGAACATTTTTGACGAGCTATTAATTTCTACGTGATTCTGATCTATCTGCAAAAGCGATGGAGCGATATAATCCTCGTAAGTGAATTCTGAATACGGATTGTCATAGACAATGATGAAATTATAATCCTCTGCGTTATCTACGGCTTCTTTTAGAAATTCTTTCGTTGCTATTGCGCCAGTTGGATTATTTGGGTAATTTAAATACATTAATTTAGCTTTTTTTAAGATTTTACTTTCAATAACTTCAAAATTGGGTAAAAAGTCATTTTCTCTTAGTAAAGGAATCGAAAATATTTTTCCATCACATAATTTAGTGGCACCATTTTCATATACGGGATAACCGGGATTAGGGCATAATACAATATCTCCGGGATTAACAAACACTCTAGCGATATTAGCTACTCCCTCCTTTCCTCCTATTAGATTAGTTACTTCATCATTAGCATCAAATTTTAAATTAAATCTGACATCATACCACTTCTGTACAGCCTCTCTAAAATCTTGTTCTCCCTTACTTGATGGGTAATTTTGATTTTCGGGGATTTTTACTTGATTAATTAGTTCATTAATAATCATCTCTGGAGTCGTTAAATCCGGGTCACCTATCCCTAAGGGGATGAAGTCTATTCCTTCCTTTTTCTTTTCATTGATTAGTTGCTCAATTTCAGCGAATATGTATCCTGGTAACTTGTTAATCCTATTTGCATATTTTATTTTAATTTAAAACACCAAGCAAATTTTAGTAAATAAAAAATTGTATTAACTCATTCACAAATAGATAAAAATCTTATGAAATAGATTAAGTAAAAATGAATTACCTTTATACATAAAACGCGAAATTTTTTTCGTAGAATTCAGCTTAGTTTATATTCTATAATCAATGAATTAAAATCTAAATTTATTATTATTAACACTAAATGAATAATTATTTGAAAAAAGAGGTAGCTTACACTAAATGGGTCGTCATACGAGGTTAAGACAGGTCAAAGATCCTCCACAAAATTTCTATTTTCAATCTGAAAATGACAACTCATCAATCGGATTAAATATCGCAGAATTCGAAGCCTTAAGGTTAAAACATTACATTTCTTTAACCCAAAAAAGTTCCGCTGATACCATGGGAGTGTCCCAACCTACATTTTCGCGAATTTTAGAGAAAGCTCACGAAAAACTTACGCAAGCCCTAATAGAAGGAAAAGATATCCGTGTTTATGGAGGGAAAGTTAATCTTAAGCAAGATTATAAAGGTTACGGATGTTTAAATTGTGATGAAGAATGGGAAGATGAATTAGCTTCTAAAAATCGCAAAGTAAACTGCCACAATTGTAACAGTAAAAAAGTCTATTTTTTAGTAAGAGAACCCCTCTAATAATATATAACTATGAAGCTGAAGCGTAAAAAAAAGCTTTACCTTTACTTAAACACAGAATTTTAATTAAATTAAAAACTTATCAATTTAATTATTTTTAAAAAATTTCATTTTGGGAAGATGAAAATTAGTGGATAAAGAACATAATAAAGTATGGTATAAAGCAGCGCTAACTATAATCAAAGCAGGACAACTTCCTATGGTAGTTAATGATGATCTTATTGAATTATTGAGACTGATAATGACTGATGAACAAGCTGAGTTTATAACAGTTTTCAGAAAACCTTCGCTAAGCATTGATCAGTTAAAAGACAAAACTAATTTGGATGAGGAAGCTTTAACACAGACTTTAAACGCTCTAATGGACAACGGAATTATCGTTGGCGTTCTTAGTAGGAGATCGGGTATTATGGTGTATAGACTTCTTGGACCGTTCCCCGGCCTTTTTGAAATGCAGTTCATGAGAGGAGAAACGGGAGAAAAACAAAAGAAACTTGCACAAATTTTCGACAATATTTTTAAGGAATTAAGTAAAGGAACTCAAAATAATTACGAAAATATCGTAGAACAATATAAAAATTACCCTCCAATAACAAGAGTTGTCCCTGTTGAAGAGGAAATAAAAGATGTTCCTGTTGATAAGATATTACCTTATGAAGAAGCTTCTAGAATAGTAGAAAAGTATGATGATATCGCTCTAGTTCATTGTTACTGTAGACATGAAAAGGATTTACTTGAACACTCTTGTAGCGTAACAAATGAGAGATTAAATTGTTTTTTATTAGGAAAAAGCGCACAATTTGCTATTAAACATAATTTTGGTAAATCAATATCGAAAAAGGACGCAAAATCAATAATAAATAATGCGTCTGATGAAGGCCTCGTTCACAAGGCATTCCATGTTCACCTTAAACCAGAATTAGACGAAGAAGCCCTCTGCAATTGCTGTCGCTGTTGCTGTGGTATATTCTCATTGTTTTGGGAGGGTATTTCGCCGTACCATTGCTATACAAGTTATTTAGCGGAAGTTGACGAGGATTCTTGCGTTGGATGTGGTACATGTGTAAAGAAGTGCCCTATGGAAGCAATTGATTTGGTCGAAAATATTGCATCAATTAATAGTAGTAGATGTATAGGCTGCGGTGTATGTGTTCACCATTGTCCCGAAGAAGCAATGAAATTAAAAAGAACAGGGAATCGGGAAGTCTTTGTACCCCCTCCAAAAATAAAAACAACTTAAAAAATAAGGTTTAATAAATGACAGAAAAATCTTGGTACCAACTAGCTAGAACTATCCTTAGGGCAGGAGGACCTCCCGTCCCTATCAACGATACGCTTTTAGACTTAATAAAGCTGTTAATTAATGAAGAACAGTTAAAGTTCCTTTTAAATTTTAGAAAACCTATGAACCTCGACCAAATTAAATCCAAAATAAATCTTGAGAATTTCAAATTAAATGAAATGCTTAACGATTTAATGGATATAGGAATGATAACAGGTATACCCAGTAGAAATACTGGTATAATGGTTTATAGATTAGTTGGTTTTCTACCAGGATTACTAGAATTTACTCTTATGCGTGGTGAAACTGGACTAAAACAACGGAAAATTGCTGCTTTATGGGATAAATTGTTTAAGGAAGAAGCAATTATAACTCAGAAAAATTACGAAGTCGTAATGAAGGCATTTAAAGATGCTCCACCAATTGATAGGGTAGTCCCTATTGACCGTCAAATTGACCCACCTGAAGATATGGTAATACCTGAGGATGATATAAGAAAAATTATAGAGAAATATGACATTATAGGCGTATCCTATTGCTATTGTAGACATCTTAAAGATTTATTGGATGAACCATGTAAGATAAATGCTCCAAGGAAAAATTGCTTAAGTTTTGGTAGAACAGCAAAGTTTGCTATCGATCATCAATTTGCTGAACAAATCTCGAAAAAAGAAGCAACAAAAATAATTGAAGAGGCAGAGGAATTAGGATTAGTTCATAAAGCTTTTCACATAAAGGGAGATCCCACAAATAATGAACTAGCAATTTGTAATTGCTGCAAATGTTGTTGCGGAAACCTTCAAGCGTTTTATTCTGGCACATCTCCAACTCATACATATACTTCTTATATCGCCAACATAAACGAAAACGATTGCGTTGGATGTGGTACATGTTTGGATGTTTGCCCAATGAATTCAATAGAATTAGAAGATACAACCGCCTTAGTTAATGAGGAAAGATGTTTTGGATGTGGAGTATGTGCTAGTACATGTCCTGAGAACGCAATAGAATTACGAAAAACAGGACTTAGGAAAGTTTTTATTGCTGCTCCTAAAGTTTCATTATCCTAAAATTATTCCTTTCTGTTATTTAGATATTTCAGATTAAGCTTTCACCAACAACGCTGGGATGTGGTTTTTTTTCTAACATTTCTAGCAGAGTTGGGACTATGTCCGTTATTTTACAATATGAAACTTCTTTTTTTGGTATATTTTTTGAACCTCCAATAATAAGCGGAACAACCGTAGATTTTTTAAGACCAATATCATGTAAATACAAATTTTTGTTTTCTTTTTTTCCATGTTTAATATTATACGCAACATCACCGCAGGTGCTAACTATTATGTCTGCCCTCCTGGGATTTTTAAAGTTCCGCGAAAGCAGATCGGGGTATAATGGATAGTCAATATGAGAAGTAGCATCCAACCACTCATTTAAAGTGTGAAATTTATTGTCTAATAACTTGCTCGCAATCTCGTCGTTAATATAATTAAACACATCATCATCAACAGCTTCAGTAGAGTACTTAGTTTTAAATTCCTTACCATTTCCTGTATATTCTATAGAACTTTTTATAATTTTACCTGTGTTTTGATCTTTTCTTTTTAAGTGGATTTTTCCCTTTTTAGAGGTGTTCCCATCGTCACAATAATACATTAATCGGATACCATTAAGAGTAAATAGCTTTTCTAACACATTAATTTGATTTGGACCATAATTCTCCATTTCTGAAATTGTTGGATGATTCCAATAGAGTTCATTCGCGTTGCTGTTAGACTTAAAATTGAAAAACCCTACGCTATTAAATCCTCCCAAATTCATATTTCCTTTAATGTTCTTTCGCGGGTGATAATGTTTTAGACCATTTTCGTTAAAAAATCCCCCAAAATCCCCTAAACTTTTTGCTTTATAGTTTCCATGGTCAGAGGAGATTGCAATAGCGGTTTCTTCTAAATAACCTAATTTTTCTAGTCCTTCGAGTAAGATTCCAAGTACTTTATCTATGTGAAACAAATTTAGCTTATACATCTCTGAATCAAAACCGTAAAGGTGCATCATTATATCTGAAGATACGAACAAGAGGTTAGAAGCAATTGGAGCTTCTTTAGTATCAAAAAATTTCTTCGGGTTTTCAAAAGTTTTTAGTAATTTCTTCACGGCAATTAAGTTAGCTTTCATAATGTACTTATTAATGTTATGAGAATGTTTTATTAAGAGGTAATACAAGATTAATTTAGTTTTTCTCTCGGGGTAAAGATAACTAGCACCTCTACTAATAAATTGACTAATACTTGCTGTATTTCCTTCTCCAACCATTTCGAATAAAGTTTTACAGTTCTTACCCAAATCATCGTTTAATTTATAGATTTGAATTCTTTCGTCCGATCCAATTGAATTATATGATCTTAAAAAAGGGGGAACCTCATTTCGTTCCATCCAATGAAAAGAGGGCACTCCGTGGCATAATTCCTCTAAGTAATTGCCTGTATATGTACCAGTCATCATTGACACTTGAGTCGGAAAGGTTAATGAAGGAAAATCTGTTATACAATTTTTTGAATAAATTCCCTCATTCATTAACCGTTTCAAATTAGGAAGGGACCCATCTTCGATGAGGTTGAAAAATTGATCAGATCTTATATCATCTATAATGCAAAAAATGACATTTTTAATCTGATTCATCAAATTCATAAAACTAAAACTTAGGAATGAAATTAAGTTTTACCAAAAATATGGTGCTTTCTCAAAAGTTTTAATAAACACACCACACAAAATTGTTTATGACTTCAGATATTAAGTATAGAAAGAGATATACTTACATTTTTGTCTTTTTCTATCTTTGTGAAGGCTTTTCTCAGGGAATACCTAAAATGCACTAACCGTTGTTAACCAAACGGTACGCGGTGACTTAGTTAAAAATTACTATCCAAACCTTAAAAGCACATATTTTGCTATTTTAGTTTCACTATCAAACTTGGGTCAAAATAGGGTACAATTATCGGTGCAGGTCTTTTTGCTCTTTTTGTACTATTTACTACCGAATTTTATTTAATATTTTTCTTTGTTTCCGTTTTCTGTGCTGTGAGTTTGTTAATAGGTTTCTTAATTTTTAGGAAAATTGATCCCATTGATTATGAATTAAGTAATGCTTCGAGTGAAAACTAAAATACATCAATTTTCTTTTTTTTTTTTAATTAGTAATATAAGAGAGAAAAAATAAAAAAATAAGCCTCCGACGGGATTTGAACCCGCGACCTGCAGATTACAAGTCTCAGCAATTAATAGGGGATAATTAAATTCTGCTGCTATACCGCTAAGCCACGGAGGCTTAAATGTTATATATAAAAATAATATTACTAGAATTTTTAATTTTTTGGATTTATCTAGCTATTTAAGTCCATTATTTCAATTTGAAACAAATTATTTCTTCCTTCTATCTTTTAGTGCTTCCTCTCTTGTGAGCCCAATAAATAAATTCTTAATTTTATGGTTTTAGACGCACTTAAAATTCAATACAAATAATTATATGTTAACTTTACTTTTTCTTTATTTATATACTATTTATTCTGTATTATCGAAAAGGAGAGTTAATTCACTTTGTTTACTAAAGAAGATGTAGAGATTTTAGCGTATCAACGCTATACGTCGGGAGAAGATTACGATAAATCAGTCTGGTACTTAGCTGAGCTTTTAGTTAAGATCTTGAAAAATGTGAAGAATGGAGACGATATAAAACCATTTGAAACAGATAATTTGGTCTTATTACTAAATGAAAATGTTAATGGGGAACTTATAGAACCGACTAAAGACGAAATTAAAGAAATAGCTGAAATTATTTACTACCAACATCCAGAAAAGAGTAAACTTCACTTTTTTGTTGCAGAAAAGCAATTACTTCTTAATGAAATAAAAAAGGTTATTAAAGAAAATAGAAAAGACCAGTAATTTTTACTTATTGTGTTACGGCCGTTATTGTACAATCCTTGACTTTTAATGTTGGTGTAAATGTAGGCGTTAGTACTTCCCACCAATAAATTTGTTTAACATCTTTACCAATTGCAGAAATGTTCGTACAAATTCTTAATAGATTATCAGATAAGCGAAGTCTTCTAACTGTTTTTTTAATTTCTCCATTCTCCATTATTAAAATCCCACTATCTCTAATACTTTTGATACATCATATGATATTTATTTTAATAATATTAGTTTTTTTAACGATAAAATCTAACAAATTAAGAGAACTTTAGAGTTTCTTAAAAAAAAATGGAAATAAACCTAATCTGTCTCCTATATTAAATTATTTTAATCACTAAATATATTAAACTCAGAATAGTTGAGATTAAAACCTCAAAAATAATAATATTAAATAGAAAGTAATTTGTATTACTAAATTTGGTAAGTAAATTGCCTAGTCCAAAAAAAACCAAGAAAAAAACTCCTATTGATGAAAAGCAAAGCTCTCTTTTTTCATTCGTAGAAAAAAAAGAAACTGAGAAGGAAGAAGAAAGCAGTAGGATATTAAAAGAAGAAATACAGGAAACAAAAGAACAATTAAAAACCCAAGTACCCCCTAAACCAAAAGAAATGAATGAAAACATTAAAGTAAAAGAAGAACCGGCGTTAAAAAGAGTTCTAAAGAAGGTTTATTTCAAGAGTAATGGTATACCCTTTGGCTTAAAAGAGGATGGTATACAACTGCAAAATATTAAAAGAGAATCTGTAAGTTCGAAATATATCCGTTATCTAATTGAAAAGGGAGAAATAGTAGAAGATTTGGAGAGAGGTTTGCTTTTAGATGTAGATTATGATGGTGGATTAAATAAAGCTTATTGTAAATTTTACGATTTGGACACCAACGATATAAAAATATGGATTGATACAACCGACCACGAGCCTTATTGTTTGAGTAAAGAACCAATTTCAATACTTGAACAGCTAACTTATGAAGATCAAGGGGGGAAGGTAAATAAACTTGTAGATTACGAGGGTTTTAAACGATTCGAAGAAATTAAAAAGTTTGATTTGCTTAGTGATAAAGAAATACCTATGACTAGGATATTTGGAAAAACACCCATAGATATAGGTGGATCGGGGCTCAATATTAAAAATATCTTAGCTAAAAACGAGAAAAAAGCGTGGGAAGCGGATATTCGATACCATTTAAATTACATATTAGATCGACAGTTAATCCCGGGACTCATTTACAGAATAAATACTGGTAAACTTAAAAAAATTGATTTTAAAGAAAGTTCTGAAGAAACTAAAATGTTAACAAACGAACTGAGAGCCCTGTTTAAAGATGAAAAGCCAGAAATGCAAGAATTTTCTGAGAAGTTCATAGATATTTTCCTAACACCAATTCCTGAGGTGAAACGTTTAGCGATGGATATCGAAGTAAAAATAGGAGAACACGATTATAGTATTCCCGATGCTCGCCTTGCAAAACAAGAAATTATTTCCATATCATTTGTAGCTTCAGACGGTTTAAAATTGGTGTATATTTTAGAGCGCGAAGAATTCAATTTTGATAAACTCCATGCAGAATTCCCTGATGACGCCAAACTCTACTTCTTTAAATCTGAAAAGGAATTATTAATTGAATCCTTTAGAATTATATGGGAATACCCTGTGATTATTACGTTTAATGGAGACAATTTTGATTTAAATTATATGTTTCACAGAGCAGAAAGATTGAAAATAGACAAAGATTTGAATCCAATACATGTAAAAAGGGGTTTTGGAATAATGGCGAAGTCAGAATGCGATTTAAGGAAAGGAATCCATATAGATATTTTTAACTTCTTCTTTAATCGAAGTATTTCAGGATACGCCTTTGGTGGATCCTATCAAAATGCTTCCTTAAACGCTATCAGCGAATCGTTATTAGGTGAAAAAAAATACGAACACGAAGAGGACATCCACGATATGGAATACGATGTTCTTTCTTGGTATAATCTTAAAGATTCAATATTAACCTTAGAATTAACAAAATTCAATAATTCATTAGTGTGGAATTTGATCGTTCTGCTATGTAGGATAACAAAGTTACCGATTCACGATATGATACGAAGGCAAATCTCGACATGGATACAAAACATTTTTTACTTCGAACATCGTAGAAAGGATTTTCTCATTCCAAGAAAATCAGAAATAAAAGATGCTAAAAAAGGAGGTAAAGTATCATTTAAATTTGATGGCCAAAAAGTTTTAGGATCCACTAGTATAACTACAATTCCTGAAAGTAATTTTGATGGTCAAAAGTTTTTAGGGGCTTACGTTATTCCCCCCATTCCTGGAATTCATTTTAATGTAGTTGTTATGGATTTCTCATCTCTTTATCCATCCATCATAAAGGAGCATAATTTATCATACGAAACTGTTCTGTGTCCTCACAAAGATGACGAAAGTAACCTTATAGATGGAACTCCTTATCATATCTGTACTCATAAAATGGGAATCTTTGCTTATGTGGTTGGTTTTTTCCGGGATACGAGAGTAAAATACTTTAAACCGAAATCTAACGATAATACTCTAACTCAAAAACAGAGAAACTATTATAATACCATCCAACAAGCGCTTAAAGTGTTCATTAACGCAAGTTATGGTGTTTTCGGAAGCCTTAATTTCCCACTTTTCTGTTTACCTGTCGCAGAAAGTACAACAGGAATTGGTCAATACTCTATAAAACAAACGATAAAGAAAGCAGAAGAACTTGGAGTCAAAGTACTTTATGGTGATACTGATTCAGTCTTCCTGTTGAGCCCATCAAAAAAGCAAATAAAGGAAATTTCTGATTGGAGTAAAAAAGAACTTGATTTAGATTTAGAAGCAGAAAAGACATATCAATTCTTAGCTCTTTCACAGAGAAAGAAAAATTACATTGGGATATATCAAGATACTAAATTTGTTGATATTAAAGGGCTTGTAGTAAAAAAGAAAAACACGCCAGATTTTATTAAAAAAGTATTCAGTCAACTTATAGAAATTCTTAAAGAAATCACTAACGACGAAGAATTTAAATTAGCGAAGAAGAGAATTATCGAAATTGTTAAAAGTAACTTAAAGAAAATAGGGCAAGACGACACATTCACATTAGAAGATTACGCTATAAATATCGGCCTGCAAAAAAACCTCAAAGACTATGTAAAAACCATTCCTCAACATGTTAGAGCCGCTAATGCATACATAAAGATAGAAATCAACAAGGCACGAGCTAATAACGCTAGTGATGATGAAATTGATGCAATAAAAAGGAGTTATCAAAAAGGAGATGCTGTTAAATTTATTAAAAGTAAAGGACCCCTTGGAGCAAAAGTTATTGAAATGGCAAAACTTCAAGATATCGATTCTTCGAAGTATCGCGACCTTTTAAAATCCGCTTTAGAGCAAGTTTTAGACGCACTTGGTATGTCATTCGAAGAAGTACAAGGGATTAAAAAGATGGATTCTTTTTTTTAAAATAATTAATTTCTAGGTAATTTCTACTTAATATCTTTTAAATCAACTCCTTTCGTTTCCTTTACAAATAGGAATCCTAAAGGAATTATCAAAAAATTTCCTAAGACAAAAATTATAAATGTCAAACCTAGACCGATTTCTAGTACGATAAAACTACTCATTAGCAATCCAGTGGTAATACCTACAGCTCCAATTAGGCTTCTAACCCCCATTCCCGTCCCTCTTCTATCGGTAGGCATTAATTCTAACGCAATAATTCTAATAATCCCCCATAATCCCCAATAAGAGATGTGACTTATAGCATAACCAAATAGTACTATTAGAAACGCATTTGTTGAACTGTATGCCCCCCAAACCCACACAATCACTGAAAAAGGTAATAATAATGACCAGAAACATAGTAATGGTTTTCTTCCAATTCGATCGGCTAGCAATCCATTAGTTAAATACGCGATCATAACTGTAAAAATCGTTAAAAAAAACAAAATATTTATTTGTGATTGGGGTATCGTCCCAACATCCGCAATGTACTTCTCAAATAAACCTATAAACAAATTCGAAAATCCAAACAAGAAAGATATTATTAATAAAAATATAAATGGTTTCTTGTTATCTATTTGAAAAACTGATTTAATATCTCCAATGAAAGAGCGAGAATCTCTCTCAGTAGTACCTTTCATGGATTGAAATTCGGTTGTCTCTTTGAGAGTAAAATAAATCACGATGCTTAAAGGAATTCCAAAAATCATAGGGAAAAATGTCATCCCCCTCCAATTTGGATTTACATCTGTTATAAAAACAAAACGAAAGATTACCATTATAATAGCTCCCAATAATCCCGCCATTAATATAATGTTTGTATTCAAGGCTCGTTTATTTTGTTTTGATTCTTCATTTGCATAAATTAACCAAATGTCACTCATGAAGAAAAAATACAAGAAAAATTGAAAAGCGACATACATTACATAACTAACGGATAAAAATATTCCTAATGAAGCAATGCTCATTCCAAGGATTGTAATTACCAACATTCGCTTTCTTCCAATTTTATCAACTAAATATTGGTTGAAAAACAAAAAGTACATCCCAATTGAAATGATACTTCCTGCTAAAGTTACAATAGAGCTGGTTATATCATCTGGCACTCCAGGAAAAAATTCACCAACTATTAAAGAAGGAATTGAACCCGGGTAAAGAGTACTATAAGTATCAAGAATTTGAACAAGCATTAATACAAAAATAAGATATCTGAAGTAAGATTTTGATCTCATTGATTTATTTTTATCATTATTTTTACTTTCCGTCATATTTATATTCAACTTTAATCGTTTATGATATTTTTTCGATTCTAATTTATTATAATTTAAAAATAATGTTAAACTTCAATCTTAATAAAGATTTAGGAACAATAGATTCTACCAAATGATGTTAAAGAACTATATAGAATAAAGTCATAGTTAAACTACAAAAAATTGGATTTAAGATATTATCATCGATTTTTAGACTTAATAAATCAATTATCAAAAATACGATTGCTCCGCTTAACGATATTATAATCATCTTGGAGGAGGTAACATGTGGCTCAAACAACCATAATGAAAACAAACTGACTCCAAATGATGCAAGAAACCCTGAAATATATCCAATTATAGTCTTACTGCTATTTTTAGGGAAGTGGTACTTGCCAAAACCGACTCCCATAATAGAAGCAACCCCATCACCAATACTTGTAATTAAAGCAGCGGCAGTAAAGATCCCAAATGGTAAAAAAAGAGCATTGGAACTAGTGATAGGACTAAGACCGTATTTTTTGTAAATTCGTAGTTTTCGTTCCTTTTTAGTGTTTTAATTAGCAAATTCGAAAGACAGTCAGGCAAAAGACTATAAATATTCGATTTTTCAAAAATAAAAGATAATCGTATGAAATCCAATGCTGCGAACAAAACTACTCCCGTATAGCCTATTGTTAAGATTAAAAACATCCCATACTCATACCCCGAAACTCCATATACTTGATCTGCGTTCCACAAGCCCTCCCATATATTTATCGCGAAAATTCGTAAGATAATTATAACCAGCCCTGGAAGTAAATGAAAGATTTTTCTGTGAAAATCAGTTCTTAAAGAGTAAGACTTGTTGTTAATTTGATTCACGTTCATATAATCATACTTTTCAAGAAATTTTATAATTGTACGGTTTTCCCTAAGCTCAGGTTTATCTTTTAAGACCACTTTAGACTGATACACCAGAATAAGGAATACTAATAACGGTGCGAAAATACAAATGATACTCATAGAGAAAGACTGATGAAATCTTACAGATTCATTATCCAAGGGATAAAAATAGGGATATAAAACTCCTGATATTATCCATAATAAAAAAATTATAAACGAATTGATGAAAATATGGTTCTTTGGGAACTCCTTTTTCAATTTAATTGCAAAAAATAACTGACCAAATCCTATCGCAATAAATAATATCGTAATAGGTAAAGTAATTAAATTGAAAACCATATTCTAATTAAATTTCAATATAAAAAATAATTTGTGAAATTGTAAAAAGCTTAATTTTTTATCTCGACAAACATTAAGGCCATATTTTTAGGGAATAATCCCACTCTATCACCATCTCTAACTTCCTTACCGATTCCACAGTATTTGCCGTTTACAAAAATGTGACTAAGTTCATTTTCATTAATTCCGTACTTCTCAAGGATATCATATATATAATGAACGCTATTATCTTCAATACTATAGGTAGCAGGGAGCCCCTTTTCAAAGTTAAGCTCCTTTAGATGCTCTCTTAATCTTCCATATAACTTAATTAGTAATGGCATCTCTAAAACACACTCACTACATCAACAAGAAAAATAAAAATATTGGGTTTATTTAATATTAAAAGAAAATAATAAAATATAATTATAAAATAGGATTTAGAGACCAAATAATAAGACTCCATCTAAAAATTCGTGAACTTTTTTCAAATTTTCTTCGCCGAGAGTTTTGTCCACTTGGATTTTTACATCCAAAATTGTGCTCATAGCTTGGACTACTGCGTTCTGAATCGTACTGTTAAACTGCGACTTTTTTTGATTCTTCTCTTTAAAATATTCAACGCGATCTATCATTGCGTTTTGATATTCTTCAGCGGTGGATGTTTTGAGTTCTACGAGTTTCCGTAACTTCAAACCGTCTTTGGTTTCGATTACTTCATCCACCATTTATTCTTCACCTAACTCCGTTTTTCTCATTCCTCCGTTCTGAGCGACTTCTTGTTGAATCTCTTCTCTCGTTTGACCTCTTGTTGTGTCGAACTCTTCTCTGACTTTTTGCGTAATTTTTTTGGCTACTTGTTTCTCGATACTTTCACGATGGATCGTGTTCATTGTACAAAAACTTACCTCTTTAACAGAACCATCGGGCATTGCTACGCCGAAATGAACGATGCATCTTTTAACGCGCTCAATATCCATGTTATATGCGTCTTGGAAGTGCATGCTGGAGAGAAGAAGTGTGCCGTGCGTAAAAGAGCTAATACTTTCCCAATCACCATTCATTAATAATCTACTAAACATTTCCATGAGTTTTCCCGGTTTCTTGGTATATTGTAATATCCCTAATAGGAATCGGGCTCGAAGTTGTGTTTTGTCTAAAAAGTCAAGACCGCTATCTAAAGTTTTACCTATGTCGCCTAACATTCCTTCAAAGAATTTAATTGGTTGTTTTTCTTTATGTTTCACTTTTTCCCAAAATCGGTTGGCAAAATCGATAACTTTCAGAGGATCGAAGTAATCTATAATAGGAACCATCTCTTGCGTGTCGGGATCTACAACCAAGTAAGTCGCAAAACCACAGTCAGGCGAGCAGGTAAATTCAACAGGTTCTACATCAGCGAGATAAGCTATAATTCTACCAAATTCAACGATGGTTGATAAAGGATACCATGCTTCGTCCATTCTAATTTTACCGCCAGTCTGATTTTCAATTTCCTCTATCACATCAGCGTTAGTGATTCTTAATTCGTCCATCTCTTCAGCTGTAATACGACCGCATAAGGACACAGGTTGGAAGGTAATCCCTCTTACCACATCAATATTATCAAGAGCAAACTGAATTATGTTTCCAACTTCAATATCTGTAATCCCTTTGACAATTGTAGCTACTAAATTAATGGATGATAATCCTACTTTTCTACAGTTTTCTACAACGCGCATCTTATAAGGCATTAAATTCTTAATGCCTCGTGTCTTCTCGTAAGTTGCATTATTTATCCCATCAAATTGTAAATATAAAGTATCTAAACCCATCTCGTATACTTTTTTAGTCCACTCAAGTCCACCGTTTTTTTTCTGGAATCCATACCCGTTGGTAGCGACTATTACTTCTTTAAATCCATAATCTTTTGCCATTTTACAAATTTCAGGAAAATCCTTTCGAACTGTTGGTTCACCACCAGTAAACATAATAGCAACCGCAGGAATTGGTTTGCTTCTGAAGTGTTTCATTATTCTATCGATTTCTTCTAATGATGGTTGAACTAAATATCCCGATTTTTGGACATTCGCATAACAGAAATTGCAATTGAAATTACAACGATTTGTTAAATCTATTAAAGCCAAAGTACAAGTTGATAAATGTTCACTACAAAGACCACAATTATAGGGGCATCCTCTTTCGTCGTCTGAAGTACAATCAGCGGGATTTGCTTCGCCGTCTTTTTCGAATTGCCAAGCGATTGTACCATCTTTTTTTTTCATCTGGAAGTGAGTCCACTTATAGTATTTCGCGTTGGAACTAATAATATCCTTAAAATCGCCGTGTTCGGGGCAGTTTTTAACCATGAATATTTTTCCATCTTCTTCTTGAACTACTGCGGGTATTCGTTCTAAGCATTCTGGACAGACCGATGCGGTCTTTCTATAGTATTTCTCGTCTAAAACATCTGTTCCATCTAAATGATACATATTTAATTTTACACCTTTATGTAAAATATTAATTATAAGGTTAATTAAACAAAATTAACTTTTAAGCTATTTAAATATAATCAGATATCTATTATTATTAATAATATTAAAGTTAGTAATAAGTTTTATAAACGAAGATCGCAGCCCCTTCAACTATTTTATTAGATGTATTTAAAAATAAACTAATTTATTCATAGTTTAAACGTTTTAGTAATATTATTATAGTTGTTTTGAATCTTTTTTGCAGCGTGTATTTTTTCTTCTATTATTAAGTATCAAAATTAACTATTTCTTCTTTTAGCTTCAAGTATTGCTACTCCCATGTCAAATACTCTATTAAATGGTTCCTCACCATCTTTTCTTGGTTTCAAGCTAATTGCTTCTTCTTGACATACGCTGGCACATAAACCGCATCCAAGGCATAAATCCCGATTCACTATTGCAATATCTTCTATATTTATAGCTTTAACCGGACACCTTTCAATGCAATTTCCGCAAACTACACATAGTTCTTCATCGATAATTGATTCAAACACAGCATTCATGAATTTTTTTTTATCTTGTCCAAATTGAGTCATACCTTTCATGGAGGCACAACAACAAGGGCAACAATTACAGATATTAGAGAGGTGTTTCGAATTTGCTCCAGCATGAACTAAACCAGATTCATCTGCTTCTTTAATGATTTTAATTGCTTCTTCAGCTGTTATTTTTCTTCCGATATTGTTTTCTATATAATATTCAGCAGCAGTTCCAAAGCTTAAACAAGTTTCCATTGGGTGTTTACATCCTTCATTTAATAGCTGCGATTCTTTTCTACAAATGCAGTCGGCTACAGCAATAACCCGCGCATTTCTTATTGATTCTTTAAGCATTAGATACGGAAAAAGCGTGGTATCAGTTTTAATAGTCTCTTCTAATGGAATCACTTTAAAGCCGGGAATATTACTTACACCTATCTCTTCAAGGCCCGCTGTATGATAATATTCTTTAAAAAGTTGAGCTAGTTCTTTATCAATTTTTTTGACAGAGTATTCATACAAGCCTATCATAAAAGGAGCAGCATTAAATAGAGTTTTGTCATCTCGCCGTGATCGAAAAATAAGTCCTTTCTTTGCCATTACTTCAAGCTTGTCTTCTATTTCAACCAAAGTTTTTCCTACTCTTTTTGCAATACTACTGGCTCCTTCGGGTCTTATAGTTAGGAATGTAGTCAATTCAGCTTCTTCTTCAGTAAAAAGCCACCTTAAGATTTCAATTTCAACTCCAGATTGAGTTTTACGGAATCCTATTGGAAATTGATCAAGGAATTCTCTTAATTTCTCATACGAATTTACAGTCATAGCACTAAAACTATTATTTTCTTCTATTATCTAATACTTATTTTAATTTAAAAATAAAGGTTAGGTAAATTTATCTTTTAATAAGTGTGTGAGGTCACTCAATTTTTTAGAAATCCTAACTTTAAATATGTGATTCTCTTCTAATTCTCTAAATCTATTTGGCAATTTTTTAATATTTTCTTTATAATATTGTTGAATATTATTCAGTTCAGGTAATTCTGTTATTAATATCCCGTCTTTCATCACTGGAATAAGAAGTGCCTCTGAATTTGGAGGTGCTGATTCAATATCTAACATTAATACATCTTCTTTAAAATCTCCTTGCTTATTATAAATTCTGTAGATTTGCTTTTTACCGGGATATGTTAATTTATCCTCACTAATTTTAATTTTAGGTTTACGGTTATATTCTATCAGCTTATAAACGCCCGCTATGGTTGGATCGTCGCGAGAAGTCGCTAATTCTGTTCCAACTCCAAAAGCATCTATGGGGGCGTTACTCTCTAAGATTTTTTTTATTTTATATTCGTTTAGATCTGAACTCGCAACGATTAGCACTTTTTCACATCCATTTTCATCTAGAATTTTTCTCACTTTTTTGGCGTGTTCAATGAGATTACCTGAGTCAATTCTTACAGCCTTAATCGAGTTTTTAAATTTAGAAATCTTTTTAGCTGCTTGTTCTGTATCGTAGGTATCAATTAAGAGGATGGTATTATCTCCGTAGATATTATTATAAACTTCGAAACTCTCCATTTCATTATCAAATCTTTGGATAAAACTATGAGCCATAGTCCCACTTGAATTAATACCTAATTCAATATCAGCGATTACATTGCTAGAACCGTTAAAACCTGCAATATAACTAGCTCTCGCAGCGTAAACGCCAGCAAGGGGACTGTGCGATCTTCTCGTACCAAACTCTAATAAAGTCTTATCTTGAGCTACATTTCTTATTCGAGAAGCTTTCGACGCAATAAGAGTCTGATAATTAACAACATTTAACATATAGGTTTCTGCCAATTGAGCGTGGAACATCGGACCTTGAATCTTTATAATAGGCTCGTTGGGAAAGAAGTAATTACCTTCTCTCATTGCCCACACATCTAATTTGAATTTAAATTTAGGTAAATAATCGTCAAAAAAACTAGAATCGATTTTTTTAAAAACCTCTTTTTTTCTAAGAAAATCTATCGTTTTTTCAGTAAATCTAGCATTCTGTAGGTAATGAATCACCTGCTCTAAACCAGCAAAAATTAAGTAATTACGATTTTTAGGATATTTCCTGATAAAAAAATCAAAAACAGCAATATCGTCCTCTTCTTTAATATTATTTTCGAGATTGTACTGATAGTAAGCTGCGCCCATTGTTAGTTCGTAAAAATCAGTACTCAAGATTAAATTTTGGTCGTTAATAAATCCCGATTTTGAATCTTTCATTATTTTCATCAATGTTATTTCTTCTTTAACCCAGTAACTCTCTTTAACATAAATCCTAAAATCCTATCCTTATTTACTCCACCGTTGCATGTAATTTTATCCCTTAGTTTAAATTGGTCGCTCGCATAAAGTTTTTCACTTACCCTTATAATTATTTTGTCAACATTTTCAATATCTTCTTTTCGATAATCACTTTTTTTTTTCAATTGTGGGCCAAATTCAACATCTTTTAAAGTTATAAGGTAATAGGTGGTTACATTCCCTTGGAAGTCATCTTCTTTCTCTGCTATATCTGTTATTTCGGCTTCATAGATAGTTATTCTTTTGTATCTAACTAGAAGGGAACTAACAGCACCTTCATTAATTAACATTCCATCCTTTATAACAATTTTTTCCACATTTTTTCCAAAATCTTTTGGTAGAGGAGTAAGTTTCCAATCTGATAATTTGAAATAATTTTTCTTTAAGGAATAAATAAATCCAACCCAAAAATGGTTACATAAACCCATATTTGAACCAACTCTACAATCACAGTCTCTTTCAGGATCATGGATGTTTTTTGAGGTTATAGATAAATACGAACTTGATTTCCAATTAAAGCCTTTGAAATTTAATTCGATTTCATGGTTCTTATCATTAACAACCTTTATATCAGTAATTGACTCTCGGTCTTCACCGTTTATTTTTGCAATTGCAGTTCTAAAATCTTTCGAAATAATTTCTACTTCCTTCTGTTTTAACAATTCTTTCAGTTCTTCCTCAGCTAAAGAATCAAGTACATGATCGATTAATTCTGATTTCTTAAATTTTGAAAATCCTTTAATACCAAAATCTCTACAGATGCTTTTTAAACCATCGGCATTTAAAGATTGGAGTAAATACTTCAAATATGTTTTATCGTCTAGTTTTTTGCTCATAATTTCCACACTCTATTTTTTAATTGTCTGTAAGTTATTTCTATGATGTTTACCAATAAATAAATTATCCTTTCTTATTTAATTATGATTGTCCTAAACCTTATGATTTTATATTTTTAATCCCAAGTCTTATAGTAGTTTTTGTAATAAAATAGTAAAGAAATCCATGCAAGAAGATTTATTATTACATTATTCATGTTCGAAATATGACATAATTATCAAAATCTAAATTTTGATTATTAATTTCTTGTAAAAATTTACGGATATATCAATGGGAATACTTTCGGAACGCGAATTTTACATACCTTTACTCTTAGGAATATAACCAAAATATTTAAAAGTAAGACTTTCCATTTATGATCTATTATATAAACATATATTTAAGTAAAAATTTATAAGCATATAAGAAGTGTAAATGAAAATGAGCGACAGTACACCAGAATACTTGAAATACTTTGGTGAAATTAAATTCGCCGAAGAAAAAAGTTTAAGTGTATGTGATTTTGAAAGCTCTCTTAGGAAACATTTTTCGAAAGAGGAAAAACTGCCAAGAGGGAGTTATAAATTTGCTGAACTTAATAATGCCAGTATAAAGGATTTCGAAGATTCCTTTAACAGTTATTTCGAATAATTCTATAAAATTTTTTTTAAAAATCTCTTTATATTTTAATTTTTCTATCCAAATCTAATTTATAATATATTTTAATTTCTGTCATCTAAAATTTAATTTACTATTTGGCAGTCTCTACAGTCTTTTATTTATGTTAGGATTTAATTGCTAGAAGTTTAATTTATATTGAAGGAAAATCAATAGAACATAATTTAATCAGTATTTTATAAAATTGGTAATAAAAATGGAATTGTTTGATGAAATTGAAGAAAAATTAATTAAAACAAATGGGATAAAGCTTCACACTGTTATGATAGGGGAAGGTCCGCCCTTAGTTTTACTTCATGGTTTTCCAGATTTTTGGTATGGTTGGAAAAGCGTAATTACAGGTCTTAAAAAGCATTACAAATTAATTATTCCCGATATGCGAGGGTACAATTTATCTGACAAACCTAAAGGTGTAAATAAATATAAAATCGAGTTTTTAATAGATGACATTAAAGGATTAATTGAGTCTTTAAGCTTAGGAAAGGTTTCTCTTGCCGGGCATGATTGGGGGGGTGTAGTGGCGTGGGCATTTGCCGAAAAATATCCTGAATTACTGCAAAAGTTGGCGATATTGAATGCTCCTCACATGAAAATATTCCAACAAAAATTGCGAACAGATAAAAGACAGCAAAAAGCGAGTTTTTACATTTTCGAATTTCTAAAACCCAATGGAGAAAAATTTCTTTTTAAGGACGATTATAAGTGGTTAAAATTCGCCGTTTTCGAAGGGATGAAAAATAAGAACAATTTTACTGATTTCGATAAGGAGCAGTATTTAAGTGCGTGGACACAACCAGGAGCAATTTTAGGAGGAGTAAATTATTACAGGGCGAATGTTAGTTTTGATGATTGGACAGGAAAAATTACAGTTCCAACTTTAGTTATCCATGGTATGAAAGATATTGCAGTGTTATCTTCAGTTTTGGATGAATTACCCGATTATATAGACGACTTAAAAATTGTCCGTGCTGAAAATTCATCACATTGGGTCATGCACGACCAACCAGAATTAGTTATTTCCTCCTTTAAAGAATTTTTCTAACTTTTTGTCTAAATTTTCCCTCTCATTAGCCTATCTATGATTATTAATTATTTTGTGTGATTTAGTTGTCGGTATATCTCATTTTTCGATTTAATATAACATAAAGCATAGGTTTATATGCTTACATTTTCATGGAAAATCATAGGAAAATATTTAACTATAATCCGAAATTACTTATATAGAAAAATTACTTTTTGAAAAATATGTCAGAAAAAGAAGCTTGGGCTTATCAACTTGATTGGTTAAATATTGTAACAATCTTGGGATTAGATACAATTGACCAGATCCCCGAAGATAAAAGAATTAGCGTAATCAAGAAACTCTCTAAACTCTATAGTCCAGAATCTCTGCTATCGTTCATACCTCAAGAATTGGATGAATTAGTCGCAAGTGAATTAAAAAGCCTTATGGAAAAAGAATTAAGGACACATGCAAAACAAAAAGAAAGAATGGAAAAGCAATTGAGGAATAGAATGCCTTCCGTTAAACGACCAGGGGTAATAGGAATTGATATGAACGATTTAAAAGATTTACCTGACGATGTCAAAAAAATGTTTTCTAAAATGTTTATGCAGAATGAAGGGGATGACGATAAAGACGACGATAGCGACGATTATAGTGAAGATAAGAACTCTTATTATATTTAAACTAAGTTTTGAATAAAAAGAAATAGATTTTAATAAATTTTAGATTTCAAGCGATTTATATCTGCTTTCTTTACTTTTTTGTAGAATAAGTAGAATATAAGATATATACTTGATGACCATATAATCCAAGAGAGGGCTTGATATGTATCCATATTTAAAAGGTAGTTAATGAAATCCTCAATAACGTAAAGCCCTGTGTCTTTAGTATCTCCAGGAATTTCAAAAATCTTATCATAAAATTGAACGGCCACTAGTGCGTGTGAATTATTTTTTAAATTTTTGAAAATATTTTCAACTGTTTTATTGTTTGGATCATCCAATTTTAATTTAGTAAAAGTGTTTAAATCTTCATTTGTATGGATATCTGATCCTGCTATACATATCAAATTATTATCTAAGCAATACTGGCGAATGGGTGCATATCTGGAATAGCTTCCGCCATTGATAATTTCAAAACCATCAACACCCCAATTTCTTAGTTGTTCAAGAGAATACGGCATTCCATTCCCTCCTTCAGGATTCGCATTATAATTATAATGGTTTACTGTTATAAAACCACCATTAGCTTTTACATAACTTATTAACTCAGAAGCGTTCATCGCTTTTGGACCTCCCAAGGTGTAAGATTCAGGAGGGACGATTTCCTCCTCTAATCCAAAGTAGTTTATATGAATCTCTGGGCTGGTTTCATGATTAGTCCATTCTTCTGCAACCCAAACTGTAAAATCCAGTCCATTTTTTTTAACGAATTCTCGAGCAGATTGAGCTCCTCTAATATTGTCATGATCGGAAAAAGTAGCTCCTGATATTCCATGTTCCATATACCACAGTACTCTCTCTTCGGGAGTAAGCCACCCATCAGAAAAAGTGGTATGCACATGAAAATCAAATAAAAATTCATCCTCTTCTAAAGGTGTGGTAGGGATGATTCTGTGAGTAGGGAAATTTATAGAAAGCAGAACCACATTAGTACCAAGGAGTAATAATAAAATTCCCGTAAGAAACACAAATTCTTTTTTCAAATTATAGGTAATTCTTGTCTTTTTTGACTTAGCCCGACGAATATTATTTTCGATTTTTCCAGCAAGGTTAAGTTTAAGTCTAGGATGAATTAACTTTAAAATCGTGTATCCAACCTTAATCCCAATTAAAATAAAGCAAAGATGTATTCCAATTTGAATAGGCAGCATAAAATAGCGGTTAACGAAATAAAAACCTTGAATTAAATAGCCTATCAGTATAATAATTAATATTACAACAAGCGTTATAGATAAAACTTTAAACGCAAAATAGATGAAATCTGTGATGACATGTCTAATGTGATTGTATTTTTTTGAAGCTAATTTACTTCTTTTTCTTAAAAACACATAAATAACTCGAAGTATAGGATAAAATATTAAGAACAAGAAAAGCCAAGTGAACTCGTATTCTAAAGTAGTAGCGATTACCATAAACGGTTCAATTAAATACCTTGCGAATGGTAATAAGCTAAAATATTCCGAAGATACATCAATTTGATTAAGAGCATCGTAAAAAACAATCGTTCTTGGACCTATTGTTGCTAAAAGTATCAGAATCGCAAACCAAAAAAAAAAAAGTAACGTTAACAGTGAAAATACTTTGTTATTACAGATATACGATTTTAACCGCATAATTATAACTTTGTTTTTATCCTTTAAAATAGTTTAAATTTTATTCAAACCGCTTAACAATTTACATAAAAATGTCAATCGTTTTAAGGAAATTAGAAAACTTTTGATAAATTCTTGCGTCTACAACTGGAAGGTTCTCGATCAGTAAATCAGTTAATTCTTTCGTGTTAATTTTACATTTATGGTGAGGTTTCATACCCTTTAATACCAAAAAGAGCACAGGAATTTGTATGCTTCTCAAGCCTGAATCAGAGTTTTTGATTGGATCGAATATATTTTTCAATTTTCGAATAACATAATTATACAGATTTTCATTGCTCCGAAGTTCTCGTTTTAAATATATAGTTTCCCAACGGTATGTTCTATTCATTAATCGAATTTTTTTGACGCATTTGGTATAGTTCTCGTTATTGGTTACTGTGATTAAAAATATTCCTCTTATGAATGAAAAATCCGAGGAACATGCGGATTCAGAGGATCCCGGATTAAAAATCCAGTCGTCTAAGATAAATTGTAAATGATAATGACCAAGTGCTAAATAATTTACTCTATCCTTTAGTATTTGAATTCTTTGGTAATTAACACCAGGAACTTGTGCCATTTGGCCTTCAATCCCAAAATGCTGAAGAAGAATGTGAAAGAGATTGTCGTCTCTTACGATTCCGTCCCTCAATTTTGAAAGATATTCTTCTGGATTTTGCCCTAAGTATCTTGTACCATAAATAATTACATCTTTTATTCTGATCTTGCCACCTTTCCCCGTTTTAAAGTCGTATTCTTTAAATATTTCATCTGGCGCTAATTCTACATCCGCATCCAACAAAATGATTAATCCTAAACTCGCTAATAACTTCAACCAAGACTGATCCCGCTGTTTAAACCTTTGTCCTCTCGAAAATTTACGGATATCGTGATTTCCTTCAATTGCTACAATTTTAATTCGATTATCGGTCTCATTTTTAAATTTATTAAGTAAATTAACTACTCTAGTTAACTTTCCAGGCAACATTTCTAAAGAAGTAAAAACATCACCCCCTAACAGAATAAAGTCTACTTGATGAATAACCGCGGTCGTCAGGATTTCTTCGAACGCACTTATAAAATCGTTCGCGCGATCTTCGTTTCGATATTGATGGCTACCTAAATGAATATCGCTCGCATGTATAAACTTTATTAAACTTGTCACTGCTTTTTGAGCTTTTACTATGCTCTCCGATTGAATATTGGTTCCATTAGCGCTCGTCATAACTATCTATCTTAAATTATCATTTAGCAAAAGTAATAAATAAGATTTAACAACAATTTATAAATTAAAAAAGTCTAAAGAAGTAGTGAAACCATAGAAAAGACAAATTTATTAACTTTATACGATATATTCGAATAATATTCTTGTGAAAATTTATTATTTTTTCAATCGAATACGTAAAAAGCTTCTTAGAATTATAATTACTATGCCAAAAAACAAATTTAAATATGATTTAGGCACGATTCATGGAAGATTTCAAATTTTCCATAACGACCATATGAAATTTTTAATGGCCGGAAAAAAATTATGCAAACACTTAATAGTGGGAATCACTAACCCGGATCCATCTCTAACGAAAGAACACGACTCAAATCCACATCGCAGTACGCCTGTTGCTAACCCTTTAACATACTATGAGCGATATGTAATGATTAAAGAAGCTTTGTTAGAAGAGGGACTCAAGTTCTCAGAATTTTCAATAGTACCGTTTCCTATTAATGTTCCTGAGTTGCTAAAATATTATGTCCCCATGGATGTGGTGTTTTTCCTCTCGATTTACGATGGTTGGGGAAGACAAAAGAAAGTGTATTTAGAGTCGTTAGGGTTAAAAGTTCATGTTCTATGGGAAGTACCGTTAGAGAAAAAAGGATTGAGTGGAACCGATATTCGCTATTCAATGATAAAAGGAGAACCCTGGGAACATTTCTTGCCCACCGCTGTCGTCAAACTTGTAAAAAAATGGGAAATAATAACAAGAATAAGGGAATTAAGCATAAAATAAATTAAATCGTTCTATTATTTCATCTTAATACTGCAACCTAAGACTTAGAATCCCAATCTTAATAGAAATTTTGAGGATCATTTCTTCAATTTTCCGAGGAAGCTAACGGAATTAAAAGAATAAAGTTACTTCCCTTGGAATAATCTCCAGGAACTTTATCTTCTACCCAAATAAAACCATGATACCTATCTATAAGAATCTTAACGAGCGTTAATCCAATGCCCATTCCTTTGGTGTATTCGTCTTTTTTGTGCCCTTTTTGAAAAATATTTTCTTTCCTTTCGTTAGTAATTCCTATTGCATTGTCGATAAATTCCATTTTTAGAAATTGAACTCCGTCTTTTTCTTCCTTGGTTAAACGTATCGTTATTTTTTTGATAGAATTTTGGTTATGTTTTATAGCGTTAATTAAAAGATTTTCAAAAACATCAAGTATTAGATCGTTTGCGAACACAAAAATTTGTGTAATGCCGGAATCGACGCTAATTTCAACGCTTTTTCCCTCATAACATTCGTTAATGTATTTAATACATTTTGTTAGTGATTTGCAAATATCAATGGATTTAAGGACAGGTTTATCACTATTAATTTCCGACATTCTTTGGACATTTTTGATTAAAAGTTTTGCTCTCATAACTTGCTCTCTGATTCTAGTAAGATTAACTTTTACATCTTTCGCTTTCTCTGGATCTTCTAAAAAAAGAGAACATAGTTGGGAAGAACCATTAATAACAAAGAGAATATTCGAGATGTCGTGAGCAAATAAATTTTTATAAAAATCCGCTTGATCGTACGCGACTCTATATTTTTCTTCGGATTCTAGTAATTTTTGTCGGATTTTTTTTTGTTCAGTAATATTTCGATTTATACTACCTAACATAAATCCTTTTTTTGTTCTAATTGAGAAAGGTAACAGTTGAATACATTGATAAGAGCCATCAGCGCTTTGGACGTCAATTTCTTGGAGCTTATTAAGCCATGGAGCTTTCCCTGTTTTAAAAAAGTTTTCTAAAATGGATTTTAGTAAATTATAACTCTTAAACGTCCTATATTTCTCTGGCATATCCCTATAAAAAGCTTCCCAAGCGAGTTGACCAATTCTATCCTTTTTTTGAATTCCAGACATTCTTTCTTGCTCCTTATTCCATTTAATTATAATCCCATTTTCATCTGTGAGAGTAACACCATCTTGGGATTCTTCAAAGAATTTCTGAAACAATTCCTCGCTTTCTCGAATTTTTTCTTCCACCTTTTTCCTTTCTGAGATGTCTGTAATTATGACTTGGATTAAATTGGCGTCTCCAACTTTCACCATTGCAGTTTGAACTTCTATCCACTCTAAATTAGGTTCTATTAAATTTTTATTCAAAATATCCATTTGAAATTCAAAAGTATCTGAAAATCCTTTATGGAATAAATCCTTGTATATAGTTTTAAGCTTCTTTATATGTTTTAAAGGAATAAAATTTAAATTGAGAAAATTTTTACCAATTAAATCGTTTTTATTCATATCTTTTAAATACTTGAGCGTGTTTTGATTGAAATCAATAAGATCTCCTTTTTCATTTATTAAAATTATCATATACGGAGAATTTTCGAACAAGTGTCGATATTTTTCTTCTGATTCTTTAAGAGCTTTTTCAGTTTTTTTCCTCTCGGTAATATCGCGAGATATAAATAAGTATTTTTGATCACCTTTTTCATCAGTAAACATTTTTGCCTTGTTCTCAACCCATACCCAATTACCATTTTTATGTTTTATCCTCGTTTCATGCGTATTTTCTCCATATTTGAACAATTTGACCATAAACCGTCGGACTTTTTTATAATCATTAGGATGGTTTAACATACTTGAATTTTTACCTAATAGTTCTTGCTTAGTGTAACCTAATAAATTTTTGAGAGAAATTTCGTTTACATATTCCATTTCAAATTTTTCGTTTAAAACTCTTATGAGATCGTTAGATTGTTCCGTAATAAGACGATAGTTTTCTTCGGATTCCTTTAATTTAAATTCAATTGATTTTCGTTTTGCTATATCTCTTAGTATAATGATTCCTTTTAATTCACCCCTGATGCCAGTAAATGTTTTCCCGATTGCTTCCATCCACACGTAATAACCTTCTTTGTGTCGATATCTTATTTCTGTTACCGCCTGACCGTCTTCGATTCCTTTTTTTACACTAAGAAGTGCTGTTTTTATATCATCAGGGTGGATAAAATCTAATCCTGAGAACCCAATAATTTCTTCTTTTGAATATCCTAATAAATTCTTAAGTGCTTGCTCATTTACATATTCAGCTTCGTATTTTTCATTAGTCATTATAAGTATATCGTTTGCGTTTTCTGTAATAAGATGGGAAATCTCCTCAGATTCTTTAGCTTTCTGTTCTAAGAGGTTTTGCTTAGTTCTATTTATCGTTTGAACTAAAATAAAGTCAGGGGGAATAAAATCCGTTTTAACTAATAACGATTTGACCTCATTTGATATATTGCAAAAATATTTAATATCTTTTGAAATAGATGTAGATTTATTAGCACATTCTTTTAAAACACGCATTAAATCTATGTTCTCTTTATAGTATTCTGATGCTATAGAACCCAATTTATTCTTAATTTCTCCGTTTGTTTCTAAGTAGGCTGCGTTATTATAATCAATTAAAAAAAGATTATTTTGCCGATTTTGCCAAGCATAAATAGGAATTGGGATAGTATTCAAAAATGATTTTAATTTTTTTGGTGATTTTATTAATATATTTGCCAAACTCATGAGAAGACCCTTTAATTTTATATTGTTAATTATTTTAAGTGTTTAATTTTCAACCCTAAAGCTGGTGCTTAGTTATGATTTTCTTAGCCTAAAGAAAATCTATTCTACATTATTAGTCAATGATTTATTTTATAAACTTTATACATTTTAGTGAATATTTGAAATTTTTTTGGTTAAATAGAGTTTACATTATCTTCAATAAATCGCTATTAGCTCTCACATTATACAATTTTATTACCTTAAAACTAGTTTTGAAATTACTGGAGGTTCTTTCCAGTAATGCATTTCTTAAAAGAAATACACTGAAGGATTAAAAACGAGCTAAAACCGTGAATCTTTTTTGAAACTTCTCACACTTTTGAAGACAACTATGCATGAACTACCGAAAAGAGAAACTATTAACAGCGATAATACAACGATAGGAATGTAACTCAATGGGGGTTCTATCTTGAAACTAATTATTTGATTGCCAATAATCGTATTATTACAATAGTCACGAGCTACAAACATCATGATGTAATCACCAGGTTGTAACTTATTTAACATAAAACTAAATCTCTTTCGATTCTGGTTCCATGAATTGAGATATTGGTGGAATTCGTACGTCTTCATATCATTTGTGGAAACTAAGAGAAATAAACTTTCTAAACCCGATTCATTCTCGTTCAATCTTATGTCGAACTGCATGTTGTCCAAAACAGTTGGTTCAAGAGGTAAACAATATACATTCGCAATTTCTGGTTGAATCGTGTCAGGAATCGTTCTAAAGCTATAGTTGGAGGGAATTAAATTATGACCTGTGATAACAACGCTATAATTTTCGTACGGTCGGTCAGGCAACCTAATGATAACTTGACCGTTCTTGTCGGCACATACCGTATGATAACTACCATTAGAAGATTTAAAATGGACTCGAGCGTAAGGAACAAGTTCAGAATTAACATCATTAATTGAAGTATTTATCAACTGCCCTGAGAAATAATAATCCTCAAAGGGATATTGAATATTTATAGGCGCCTTGGTGTAAATATCGACTATCGGATCTCCAAGCAAGTTATAAGTTAGAATGTTTTTTCTCTCAAATTCGAATCGAATCGAACTTCTATCTTCTCTATCTCCAGTAAAATAATCGCTCTCTAAATACGCTACTTTAGAATCAAATAAAGCTTGACCTTGCCGAAACTTTTTCTCCTCAAAAAACTGCTGCCAAAACAACTTAGCGTTCCCCCTATTAAGTTTTTCTAAATAATAATCATAATCCAAATACCAAGTTACGCGAAGCCCGCCAATATAACCAATAGCACCAGAGCTACTTTGCTTAATAAGACGTTCTCCTATGCTGTTATCCTCTTTACCAGCAAAAGAAATATCGTAAGAGCTAGTAGAACAAGCGTCGGCGTAAAATAAGGAGGGCATATACATATTACTGCTTGATAAAGCATCTACATTGTTATAATAACTTGAACTAAATGATAAACTAACATCGGTAATTTTAGAGGGGTCCCCATGACCAGCAATAATAACAGTTGAATATCCTGAATTAAATTCAGAACGGAAACTAGTCGTAGTAAGAGAGTCAAGATTATTTGGGGATGGTGGTTCGCTTGGGTTAAAATTAGAAGTTGTTTTTGTCAAATGGGTAAAATTGCTTTCAGAAATTACAGAATTTTGCCAAATGTATTCTGTAAGGCGTGCTTCGTCTTCAGGAGGAGAATTCGACGATATACCCCCAGCTAAAAGCATTTGATTCATCCAGCTACCTATAAAGGGGTCACTCTCGTATTTAAGGGTTTTATTAATCATATACGCTAACTCGGAGGGATTACTCGCAGGAAGTCTGCCAACATAGACGTCTGGAACCCAAGTTATCTCGTCAATTCCGTTAGCGTTATATACTTCCGATTCTCCATAGTATCCATCTCCATCGTCGTCCCAAGTACCAGAAAGCGATGAATAGTAAAAATCTGTGGGTTTTAAAGTACTTGAACCAACATTCTCTGATCCATCATATAAAACCGTATCAGGATTATATACATATCTTATGGGAATTAAACTCTCTTCAGCGTCACCAGCCAGAAGAACCCATCGAATGTTTTCCTTTTCGTAAAAATCCTTTATCATGTTCCTAATCTTCTCGGGAGTATCAACACCGTCGTATTCCGAAAAATTCGAAAGAATTTGAGTTTTTACTCCAATACTATCTCTCCATTCTTTTAAAGGTTTTACAGCGTCAATAAATTGACTGTCGTTGGGTGTAATTATTAGCATTTCCGTTTTAGGATCGTTCCAAGAAACTTGATTAATACCGGGAAGATGTGTGAGATCTAGAGTAGAGTTATAATCGTTGAGAAGTATTGTACTTGCGACAACTGGTCTATCACTCTTAAAAAATAAATGAGAGAAGGATAGTATCGAAGGAAAAAACAAAATCAATAACAAGATAATGGAACTTCTTCTTTTCAAGAGATTAGGTTTTTTCATTTTAGTATCCGAAAGGTAATAACCTTAGATAAATAATATAATAGAGCTATTTAATTATAACATCTTTGATTTTATTTAAAAGCTATATTGTTTAAATATAACCAGTACTAAAAGAACGAAGGTTAAAATATTTCGATGTAAGTTTTAACACTATAAAAGATCTTTATTTCGTTTGATTTCTTAGATAGTAGTAGGTTTCAGTGGATTGAATAAGTAAAGTTAATATCCCTTTCTCACTTTATCCTTTAATTTATCAAGGAATTTTTCTCGATCTACACAGAAACCCTATTTAAAAGTTTAGTAACCTTGGAACTCTTTAATATTTTCAAATTAAATATAAAATAAAATAAAATAAAAGTAGATTAGTTATTGCTTTCGTTTCACATTAAATAAATAAATAATTAGTCTATTTCTCTATTATCAAATGAAATTAATACAAAAGTTAGTAAAAAAGAAGGACACTCTTAAGGAGAGTTTCTTTAAAAGCGTAATATATAGGATAATTACAATCTTACTTGGAATGTTAGTTATTTTCATAGTTACAGGGAATTTGTTTGCTGCCTTTTCTATCGGATTTGCCAC
>JAGXNP010000060.1 GCA_019894885.1 Promethearchaeota archaeon
CATACTCCTTGCCTACAATACCAATCATGGCTTCTAAATCTTTATCATCTGCTAATTTATAGCTCATATTTTAATACCTTTTTATCTTTTTTTTATAATTTTTGAATTTAGATTAATAATTCTTTATACGTTCGAAAATTATTTGCTTAATTTTAAATTTGTCATAAAAGGCTTTCATAAAAAGGGGTAATTTTCTTATAATTGAACTGTTGAACTCTTTTAAATTAGCTTTGTAAAGGAGAAAGAATCTCAATCATTCTGAACTGGTGAAAAAATTAACTTATCTCTAATAATTCTCTAATCTCATCATGTAAAGCCTTTATAGTAAATGGTTTTTCTAAAAATCTTAAACCGTCTAATGTTAACGCTCGTTTTTTAATAGATATATCCGCACTTGTGAAGATGATTTTCGGTGGGTTTTTAAGTTTTAACAATATTAGCGCTGTATCTATTCCATTTTGAACGGGCATACGGTGATCCATTAAAATTATATCGGGCTTATTAGTTAGGGCATAATATTTTTCAATTGCTTCTTTTCCGTTGTTCGCTTTTCCAACAACTTTAAACCCAAATGTGGAAATCATCATCTCATATAACTTTTGTAAGGATAAATCATCTTCCACGATAAAAATTGAAACCAGTTAAACCTCCTCCGGTAATATAATGATAAAATTACTTCCTTTGGAATGGTCTCCTGCGACCTTATCCTCCACCCAAATTTGGCCGTTATAGTATCCGACTATCTTCTTAACAAGTGTTAAACCAAGCCCTAACCCAATTTTATCCTTTTTCTCAACCTGACCTCTCTGAAAGATTTTTTCTTTCATTTCAGGGAAAATACCGATTCCATTGTCAATAAATTCGAGTTTGATAAAATTGACTCCATCCTTCACTACCCTTGAAAACTTGATAAGAATCTCAACGAGTGAACTTTGATTATGTCTTACAGCGTTGATTAATATGTTTTCAAATATATCGGGTAAAAGTTCATTTCCCTTGATATATACTTCTTTTGGGTCATTATGAATCTGAATATTGATCTCTCTATTTTTATATACTTTAATTAGAGCGTCTATGACATCTTTTAAAACTTCAGTAATTTCACGCTTTCGTAAGACTAAGTCTTTATTTTCAATTTCCGATAAAATTCTTACGTTTGATATTAAATTAGTCCCTCTCTTAATCTGTTTTCTAATAATATCCAACAATTCATCGTCTTTCTCCATGTTAATCGATTGCTCCACATTTAAATCAATTAATTCTACTGAAGAATGGATATTTTGAAAGATATTGTTAATATCGTGAGAAAAAATGTCTTTGTAAAAATTAATACGATTATATGCTTCTCGATATTTTATTTCCGATGATTCCAATTCTTGTTCGGCAAGTTTTCTTTCTGTAATGTCTTGACTAATAAATCGAATTCTTTCCTCGCTTCCTAATTTTATTAATGAAACTGTAGCGTGAGCCCACAATACACCTCCCGCTGTTCGATATATAGGAAAATCAAATTCTAGTGTTTCTCCGTCTTTCTTTAACTTATTAAGGATACTTTCGAATAATGGTATGAGTGGCTTATTATTCTCATGATATCCCCAAAATTCTCTAAAATGCTTTCCAATAATATCATTTGCTAAATTATGAGTGGATAAAAACTTATCTGTAGCTTTATTACAATCAATCAAAGTTCCCTCTAAATCAAATATACCGATAGAATAAGGGGAACTCTCAAATAGATTCCGATACTTTTCTTCAGATTCAATTAAGTTTTTTTCAGTTTGTTTGAGTTTGGTTATATCCCTGGCAACTTCAACTGCTCCTATTATTTCTCCTTCATTACCCCTTACGGGAAAACCTTTTATGAAAAAAGTTCTCCCACTTGGAGTCGTAATTTCACTAGATGTAATTTTACCTGTTTTTAACAAGACATCTATTGGACAACTAACACAGATTTTATTAGACTTGTGCCAAACGGAATAACATTTCTCTCCTATTAATTCTTCTGGTGTCTTTTCAACGGAATCTGCTGCTGCTTTATTTAACCATAAGATATTTTGCTTTTTATCTTGAAAGGCGATAAGCTCTGAAATACTCTCCAAGACCAGTACTTTTTCTTTTTCGTATTTTTTTAATATTGGTCTGATTCCTCTTTTTTGTGCCTTATCCTCTTTCAAACATTGTTCACCTAACAAACTCAAGATTTGAGAGAAAAAGATAAACTTCTTTTATAAAAAAAATATCCGAATAATACAAGAAACCAGATTTATTTAACTCTTTGCTTCCAATTTTGTATGTAATAATAGAAAAAAGAAAGAGTCATGTAATCCTCTTATCTTTTCAAAAATCTCTTTGACGAGGATCTTATTCCGATGAATAAGAAAAACAATGAGAATATCATTGTTAAAGGTAAATGACCTATGACAATATAACCAAAAGCAGGTTCAGATGAGTAAGCAAATAAAATAATTGTAACAACTAAGTGTATAATTGAATTCACTACAGCGATATTTCTATTAGGAGATAAAAAGCCGAAAATTAAATTTGGAAACAGAAATAAAATGACAATATTTCCCGTAGATAACAGAATTAACGCAGGGAAAAACCTCGAAAACATTTGGTCGGCTGTGAAATATTGGTTGAGATCGAAAGCCATATAGATAAAAAGTGTTGAATTAATGCTAGCAAAAATTAATAGTATCGTAAAGGGAGCAATAATTAGCCAAGAAAGTGCGATCCTTATTATAGGAGAATGAATCATTTTAGTTCTCAAAACATCTTGAATAATTTTCTCCATCTCTTCATTAATGATTTTTTCTTGATCGTAATCTGGTGAATAGGAGTCAATAAATTCTTGCATGATGTTTCTAATTATTTTTGTTACTAATTCGTTATTATCATTTGAACTTACAATTGCAGCTCCAAGTAGACCTTCATCCTCGATTGGAGAGAGAATAAGTTTATTATTTTCTCCGAGGTTAACATTTTTTACAGCTGTTCCTAAAGCTTCCCGACTAAAGTTAGCAATTGAAGTGAAAAACCCTATTAAAATATTGTCGTCGTATTGCTGTTCCCTAATGAACTCTTTGGAATATAATAAAATTCCGTGTTCATCCAAGATATATAAACTTTTTAACATTTTTTTATATCCTCATTTATAATCTAATTAGTAATTTCATCTATTTTCAATAAACTCCATATAATCAACGATGGAGGCAGTGAATCTTTTAAAACTATAAAGGCTTGGGCCCAATAATTCTGTGATTTGGATTATTACATCCGTAATACTATTTTTTATGAAGATTTTAAATTTCTCATTTTTTCTTTCTTCAATTAATACATCTATTTCCTTCATTTCTTTAAGTTTTTGAATTAAAGAATTATCTGGATTGTTCAATTCAATACTCAAAATTTCACCATATTGTGGTAATTCTTCAATGTAGTCTTTAATGGTTCCTATTTTTGAAGTAGTTTTTGTAATCGTTAGAATTTGGTCGCATTTTGATATAATTTCTTCCGGACCGTGGAAAATTAGGACTACATGAAAATTTTCTTTGATTTTATCCATGTATGAATTAAACTTTTCATATTCGAGTTTGCCTAAAATCCCAAATGGTATTAAAAACATGATTATTGTAGGTGTTTGGATTAGTGCTCTGGTAATTGAAAAAAGAAGATATTCTAAGGGAGTCAAACTTGAGAATCTCTTATTTTTCTTATTTAATAGTCCTGTTGATTCTAACACTTTTTTTATATATACTTTCTGACGATTGATTTTATACGACCTTGTCTTCAAAAAATCTTCCATTACCTCTTCTAAACTTTGATTCAAACCAGCTTTCTTTAACATTACGCTGAAACTATCCTTCTTTTTCTTGTAAATTTCGTTTAAATGAATTTTATATTGAATGGCTTTCTTGATCTTCATTTTTCTTATTATTGAATCGTATGCTTGAGGTAGAATAAAGATTTTATCTTTCTCAGATTGACTTAACAACAGAGTAGGTTTTCCAAAAATTCCGATTGAACCAGAATAGTCGTGTTTTGAACCTGCTATGGTTTCAAATAAAATCATTAATTCCAGCCTAGGATCAATTTTGTTTAAGCTCTTTTCATCAAATATTATTCCTATCGATTTGCCTCTGTGAATTTTAAATGATAAATTATCAGTCATATCGCCTAAAGTAACATGATTTAAAACTAAATATTGGGAATTTTTTTTTAACTTTTTTATTTTTACTAATGTGGAGACAATATCACATAATCTTCCGACAATTTCATAAATGTGTGGAGGATTTTCTGTATCCCAATTTTTAATCATCTCATCTTCTGTAAATTCTCTCTCATTGATAATTTTAGATAATGATCTTGAAAAAGAAACAGTTGGCAAAAACGGATACTTTTCTAAATTAATTTTAAGCTTCACATTAAAATCAGGATAAGAGATTCTTATCTCTCGGTCGTACGGGTTAGCTTTAATTTGATAATTCTCAAATCTATCGTCAATTAGTTTAATTTCTGTATTTAAAATTCTTAGGTGATTTTGGAATTCCGAACTAATAAGCCTTCTCATCCTATGGATAATTTTTACAGGATCTATTAATCCATCTTCGTCAAAATCTGGTTCAAATAAAATTTCATTAAAATCAATTTCATCTTCAAGAGGAGTGTATATCTTTAATAAAGGCACTCCAGTTTCAAAAACATCACTATTAGCAAAGAATAATACTTCGAAAAACGATTTTTTATAGATCAAGTTAATAATAGAGGCAATCCCAAATGTATTTTCTCTATATGTCATCCAGAAACGCTTAGAGAAACGTACGGCATCCAAAATCTTTAATCTTATATGTTCCAATTCTATATCTCTAGAGCTCTTCAATTTTGGGTACCTCGATTAATTTATATCTAAAAAATTGCTCCATTTTCGAATCAATTTGTTTTAATTCCTGGATTGTATCATTACCTACTTCTTTTTCAATTTTAATAATAAGAGATTCGACGTTTAGATTAGTGAATATTGAATATTCTGTTCCTACTTTATTTTCTAAGACATTTTTTATTCCATCTATAGATTCTAACCTTTGGACCATTTTTTCTTGAATGGTGTAAAAATATAATTCAATTGAGCGTCCTTTGCCTGGTAACTGAGCTAATAGTTCTTTAGGCTTCCCAAAATCTATAATCCCTCTATTCCTACCAAAAATTGCAACCCTATTACAAAATCGAGATTCTTCTGGATAATGAGTTATTACAATTAATGTTGTTCCAAATTGTTCATTAATTTTAGTTAAAGCTAACCATAAATTTTCACGAATAATCGGATCTAATCCTGAAGTAGGCTCGTCTAAAATGAGAAAGATAGGCGAATGGATTAAACCGATTGCGATACTAACTCTACGTTTTTGACCTCCTGAAAGATTTCTAACTAATTCATTCATTTTATCTTCAATCTCTAAGCTTCGCAATAGTCTTTTAGACCTGCTTATTATTTCTTGCTCAGTTAGACCGTACTGACTCCCAAATGAGAGTAAATTATCAATAACAGTGAAATTATGATAAATTTTGCCTAGATCTTGAGGAACATACCCATATATTGGCCGTATCTTTTTAGAAGTTCTTTTATTTATATTTAAACCAAAGATTTGGCAAAACCCGGTTATTTTTCTCATCCCCAATAAACCCTTAATAAAGGTGGATTTACCCGCTCCACTCTCACCTAAAATCCCCAGAATTTGACCGTGATCTACCTTCATTGTAACAGAATCAACAATTAACTTACCACCTGCATATACGCTGAAATTTTCACAATGAATTGCTGGAAACCTTTGAAGATAGGTTGGTGTAATTTTCCCTCCCAGACCTACTTTTTCAATAATACGCTTTATTAAAGAAATTTTTTTGCGAATTATAAGCAATAAATAAACGCTTAAAATACCAGCTTCAGTTAATAAGATATATATTAATAGCGCATTCCACGGTTTCGAATCAAAACTCTGATCATATTTTAATTCATCAATTATTATGATACCATAGGGAGAATTTCTCAAATCCCCTCCAAAATTTGGATTATCTCCAATCCCTCCCGTACGACTGCTTATGCAATCAGAAAACCAAAATAGGGCATCTTTAATGTTTCCTGGTTGAAAATCGTAGTCATATAACGCTTTAGAGGCCATGTATGTTGTAATAAATGAGGATGGAAAGTCTAAAAAATCACCCAACATGGGCAGTAAAGAGAAACTACCGTCCGAAGTTTGCGATGTAATTAAGAAATTAATGGCTGACATTTTCGAAATTGGTCCTTGAACGAAGCCTTCATTAAAAATTTGCAGACCATAGTACGTCGATATAATATCACTATGAAATCCTATAACAATAGAAAATCCTCCATCTGCGTTTTGACAGGACCTTACCCAATGTGAAAAATTGTTATACTGAATTGTATGAAGTCCGTTAATCAGCTCTAAAGAAATTAGAGCCCAATATGTGCTTTCTACAGTAGATACATTAGTATTTATTAAATCCGTAAAAAGTACGGAAAACGCTCCAAAAAGGGAAAATAAATAATCGACATCGTCAGTTACTCTGAATCCACCATCGGGATTTTGTAAACTAGCTAGATAATTTTTAGTTGTGTTCAATAATTTGAGAGGAGATATTTTATCCCATGGACGCTCTTGAGGAATAATCATCTCTAAAAGCTTAATACCACAATAAGTAGAAAAGAGTGATGAGTTTTGTCCCGGTTGAGACCCGAATCCTCCGTCATATAAATTATAGCATGTCCATACAAAATCTAAAATATTATTTTTTACCTCTTGGAATTGAGAAGTTTGTATCGAATCCAAATATCCCATAGTATAATAAGTTAAAACACCAAAATAGTTAGACTCTAATGTAATTTTGCCAAACAAACCATTCCTGGCTTGAAAAAAGAACAACCAATTATAATATTGAACAGATATCTGTTTTATTAAATTAGAATCTGCAACTGTGAGAGTAAGCATCGGTGTTAATATTCCAATTGATTTCATTGCTGCCCAACCCGAATTAAAATCTGATATTGAAGTATTTGGACGGAATCCAAAACCTCCATTAATATTTGAGCAATTCAACACAAATTCCATTGTTTTAGATGGATTTAATAAAGGAATTCCCAATAACTCAAGGGTAGATATAGAATAATAGGTAGATTGTATATCCGAACTGCTAGTTTCGGGATTAAAATAACCGCCGTCAAGAGGATTATATAATAAACTAAAATATGCCCCAATTGCTATTAAATCACCTATAGTATAGGACATGTTCATCCTTAAATAAGCTCTTACGCCGTAGAATGTCGTTTCAGGAGTGACAATTAAAGAGTTGTTAGTTAAACTATAACTACCTCCAAGCCATGTAGAATTTATAAATTCTCCGACTTTCTTGTTTGTAATAATAGAAGTTTCAGATATGCTGTAAGATAATTCAATAGCGCTAAAAGTAGAAATTATATCTGAATCGTTTAGAAATTGATTAAACCTAAAACCCCATCCACCACCATTAAGAGAGTTTAGTAAATACTTCGCTATATTATCTGTTTCTCCAAGATGAACTCTTCTCTCGAGGTACGAGATATTCGCTATTTTCAGGGTTTCAATAGCCATATAAGTAGAAAATAGGTTCCCTAAATCCGCGATGTCTGAATAAGAACCATCGTAATTTTGTTTTTCAAATATATAATCAAAGAATATATCTTTTAGAAAGGATTGTATATTGGTGTTATTGTTAGGATCTACTAAATCTGGGATATACATGTTAGTAAATGTAAAATTTGTGGAATCTATTGCTCTATAATTTGAATCAATATCAGGCTCCACAAACAACCCTATTTGATTATGATGCGAACTTGTAAATACTGTCGCAAGGTTTTTAGCTTTACTTACATCTGCTTCACTAATAAAATATGTCCATCTAATATTAATTAAAACTAATGATAGAGTTGGTGTTCCTACTAAAATAATGAGTAACATGAGCCTTTTGAATCTCTTTTTGTTTTTACGGCTAAGATTTATTATGGCCTGTCACCTTCATTCAATAGTTCAGAGCGATTTTTGCTGTTTTCTTTTTCTTCCTCTTCTTGTATTCTGATTTGAAAATATCTTCTAAAATTAGCAACATCTCTGCTCATGGAATAAATATTTAAATTTTTTTCAAACAAGAACTTCATCAATTTAGGTAAGTTAGTTTCAAAATCATCCATTAAAACTTCGATAGTCTCGTTTCCAACCCTTAAGACTTTTTCTATGGAAGGATAATTTTGAATGGTCTTTATTACCTCTTGGTTTAAATTTTCAATTGAAATTCTTGCTACCAAACCATTACTAGGTAATGAGTTTATAAGCTTTTGCGGTGTATCGAATTCAAGCAATTTCCCTTCCCTTAGAATAGCACTTTTATCACATATTAGTGCCGCTTCTAAATCATGAGTAATTATAAACATTGTAGTTTTTAGCTGCTGGTTTAACTTCTTTAGATAGCTAAGGATATCATAACGCTTAGATGCATCCACCCCAGTTGTGGGTTCGTCAAGAAATAAGACTTTTGGATTATGTATTAACCCAATAGCCATTGATAATCGTTTTTTTTCCCCGCCGCTCATCTTCTTAACTCTTTTTTTCCAAGTGTCTTTGGGGATATCTAATATATTGAATAATTTTTCAGCAGTTATTTTAGCTTCTCTTTTATCCATTCCATAAGTAGAGGTAAATATTTCAACATTAACCATGGGATTTAGTTCAAAATATAGATTTAGCAGTTCTAATTGAGGTACATATCCGATATTGCTTAAAATTTTTGAGTAGTTTCCCTTTTTACTAGGAGATAGACCAGTAACTAATACTTTGCCATTCCAGTTTTTTTTTTCAATCTGGCAGGTTAAAACCCTTATTATAGTTGTCTTTCCAGCTCCGGATATTCCAAACATCCCAATAATCTCCCCTTCTTTTACACTAAATGAGACATCATGAACTATATGCTTTTTTCCGAAATTAACATCTAAATTTTCTACTAATACCATTGTATTGTTCGACATATCGGTAGTCTTCATATCACACCTCGTATTTTCGTCTTTGAAACAAAATAAATGACAACACTATGAGAACTACACTTACTCCTAAAAGAGAAAAGAAATCAAAACCAAATACTGATTTTCCTTTAGTAATTATTCCAGTAATTAAAGGGTTTCCATGAGATAAAGGGAGTACATAGGCTATAGCTTGTAGGTATATGGGCATAGCTTCAATGGGGATGAAAATTCCGCTTAAAAGAATCAATAAAAGAAAGGTTGCAAAAAATAACTGATTTGCTTGGGTTTTAGTTTTACTTAAGGTACTAATAAAAATACCAATTGCAAGACCGGCAAAACCTAAAATAAATAAAGCTAGAAATAAATCAAATACTGTTCCTACTAAATATAAACCAAAGCTTAAGGCGGTCATTACAAGCGAAATATTTTGAACGATTAATATACTAATGTAAGTTATATATTTCGCTAATAGAATCTCAATTCTTTTAACTGGCGTGAGTAACAGCCTCGCAGCGGGCTTTTCTTGAACAATAATTAAGATTGTTGAGACCATACCAACACCAATGATCATAAAAGATAAAACTAAGACCATCGTATTATTATACCCAGAGCTATAGTTTTCAGGAATCGAGAATTCCTCATAGCCATTGAGTTCAAATTGAGGCGTTAAATTATTCTGGGAGACAAAAATTTTAATCGAATCGTAGACAGCATTTAAGTTAACTTGAATTTTTTGGATATCTGATGAATCTGTTATGCAATCGATTAAACCTGGATACCCCCAACTTATTAATTCAGAAAAATCGACAGGAATTGCTATAATAATTTTAATCCTTTTAGAATTCATGTAACTTCTTGCGGTCTCCATCGCATATATCTCCTCAGTAGCGTTAAAAAATTGGACAAGATTTAATAAATCTGAAGAATTAACAGCCTCGACATATTTAAGATTATATTCATCCAGGGTAGACTCTGTGAAATTATTTTCTTCAATATAAGTGTTTGAATCATAGGAAACAACAACGCAATCAATAGGAATTGCAAGCTTTCCAGGACTACCCGAAGTTACTCCTATTAAAACTACAACAAGAGGAGGTACAATTAACGCTATAAAAATGTTAAATTTATCTGTCCATAATAGACGAAATTCTTTTTTAATTTGGTTAAGTAACCTTATACTACTGTTCTTTAAATATAATTTCTTACCATTTTCTCCACCTGAAGCTCGTCTGGATTTTTTATCTCTTCTAATGATTATCTATACCTCCAGTTTTTTAAATTTATAAGCAATGTAGGCAATAGTAAGAAAGACTAAAGAAATCATTAGCATAAAAAACACATGTTCTAAATTTAGTGGTAATCCTCTTAGAGTGATATCAGTAATCAATACTGAAGCATGACTTAACGGTAGAAAATCTGCAAGAAATTTTGCTCCTCCTAAGGAGTCTGCGGATAATAAAGTTCCTGAGAAAATAATAATGACGATAAACATCATTAGATACATCTGATTAGCTCCCTGTTCAGTTGGACTAATCGCTGAAATAAATAAACCTATAGCTACTCCAGTAAACCCAATCAACATTAAAACTAGATAGAAATCAAATAGTGAGCCTAAGCTATATAAACCAAAAAATGAAGTCATGATGAATATTTCTGTGGCCTGCATAAACATTACTACTGTGTTTGCAATTAGTTTGCTAAAAATTATATCTCTCTTTGCTGTCGGTGTTATGAGCATCCTTGGTAGTGGACCCTCTGAAACAATAGATAAGGATGTAAGGTTCATAGTAGTTCCTATTATAATAATAGGTAAAATTAAAGATAATGCGTAGTTTAGTAATTGAGATTCCCACGATGGCACACTAAATTCCAGGTGAGGGACCATTATAGTAAAATTTTCTATCATGTTTATTTTTGCCCTAAATAAAGCGAGTGGTTCTTGGATTGTAACCTCTAACGCACCAACAGCGCTAGAATCAGAACCGTCGATGTAATAGATTAATACGGGATTAAAATTATTTGCAATCGACTCTGAAAAATTTGATGGAAGTATAATGAAAACATCTATAAGCTCATTTTTTAACAAATACAAACAGCGATTAAAAGCTTGGTAATATTCTCCAATATTCGTGGAATTAAACTGGCTATGAAGGTCCCATGTTGTCGAATTTTGCTCTACTATCGAGATAAAAATGTTATCATATTCGGTAGAATTTGAGGGAAAATCATCATAGGTTGGCATTTCATCACAGCTTATGATTGACGCTGTAAAAAATTTAGTAGGACCGACACCAGTAGTTAACCCAAAAATTATAATTAATATCATTGGGATTGTGAATAATAAAATTAGAGTTCTCTTATCAGATTTAATCCTCTTAAATTCTTTTTGAATTAGACTGCTTATAGTCATTAAGCTGAGCTCTCACGTGAGATTCTTTATGAACGTAAAGATTTGATAACTAACTAAGAGATATATAGACTAATTTTATAAAAAAGTTATTGCCGATTTTGTTAAATAATTAATTTTTCGGACCATTTTCGAATTGCATACTATTGGAAAATGAAGTTGTATTTCTCATATTTAAAAGCGCTCTCCTTTTTCTATCCTTAATAATAAATTTCCGAAAAATATTAATCATTACTGGGCTATTTTACTTTAGGTGACATAAGCACTCTTATTTCTGGGGGATAGTAATCTTAACCAAGTCTAGGAAATTTCAAATTGCAAAAATTAGTGTTTCAGATACTAAATCATTAACCTTTATATGTGGGAAAATGTATATTATAAATTGTATTATTGGCGAAAATTTTCTAAAATATACCAAAAACTTGGTTAACATGAAAGTATTAAGAATAAAAATTGCTAGTTTTTATTTTCTTTTTCTTTTGATTACTAGTATCTTCTGTTTACATACTTTATATATACCATTTCAAAAATCTAATAATCGACGATATGAGAATAGTTATTTTACTAATTTTCATACAAACAGTCAATGGTTACTTAATAATTTAACTATAAATGGGACAGCAACAGGCCTAAATGCTCATAATTGGTCATGGGCAGTAAGTCAAGATTGGTGTAATGGTTCAGGTACAAAAATAAATCCATATACAATAGAAAATGTTACTATTAAGAACTCCGAGAGTTATATTAACATATATAACTCTGATGTATATTTTATTTTGAAAGATTGTACCGTAGTTAATGATTCGATCTCCGAAACCGTATATTATTCCGGAATCGGAATCTATTTAAAAAACATTTCAAATGGATGCATTCAAAACAATAATATTTCACAACTTCAATATGGTATTTATATGGAAGGATGTTCTAATAATTCTATTATTAATAATTCATTGATTAGGATTGCTTATGGTATTTTCATCAGATCATCTAGTACTATGGTTATTAGTCATAATGAAATTATTGGACTATCCTTTTTACCATTTTCAGGGGTTCTCGGGGGTGTCGGAATTTCTATTCTAAATTTTCCTTCAGAACCCCGAAGTTATCATGATCAAATTGTATTAAATAATATTTCTAGATTTGATAAAGCTATTTGGATACAAGGAGCTAATAATTGTAATATTTCTTTATGTCGAATATTTAATAGTAATAATGGAATGTATATGGTTTTAATCGCTGAAAGTACTACCTCCAATAACATCATTTATCTAATTTATAAAGATGCAATTGTTATAAGTGGTCCAGACAATATTATTGAATTTAATCAAATTAGTATGATTAATTGGAGCGGGATTTTGTTAAGTAGTTCAGAAAACGGTCTAATTCAATATAACCATATACAGTTGAGTAATTCAAGCGGAATTAGACTAATTAATTCGCAATTCGCTTTAGTATCAAATAACACATTAAGAGGAAATTACAATGGAATTTCGATTGAGGGATCTTCTGATAATAATATTTTTAAAAACTTGATTGATCAAAACGAAAAAAATGGCATTTTAATTGATAGATACAGAGTACTATCATATTTTTATACCAGTTCATCTAATAATGTTTCTCTCAATGTCATAAAAAACAACAACAATGCAGGTATTCACTGTTACGCTAGTGATAGGAATGTAATGATGCAGAACTCCATTGATAATAATTCTTATGGTATTTATTTAAGTAGCTTTTCAATATGGAATGAAGTGTCAAAAAACATTATAAGAAATAATATTCATTCAGGTATTCTCATTACAAATCAGAGCGATTATAATGATATCACTGAAAATTTGATTAATTCTAATTACTGTGGAATAAATATAACCGATAATTCAGATCATAATGACATAACTGGAAATGATTTACTTCATAATACAATTTGCTACTATATTGAAGACAATTGTGATGATACTTTACTTCAAGATAATTTATGCCCTAGTGGTGATTATTTTGATCCTATATGGATTTTTATGCTGCTAATTATTGGAATTCCAATAGTAGCACTTATAGGAGTTATTTTTTGGTATTATAAACATAAGAGAACTTAATAAAAGTAATTTTTAAATTCAAGATTTACCTAATACCATTTAAATTTCAATAAGTAATTGTTGTAAGTTGAAGGTTTTTCAATAAAATCTATTTTCGAATTGCTTACTATTGGAAAATCAAGTCGTGTTTCTCATTTTCAAAAGTGCTCTCCTTTTTCTATTGTTAATCATAAATTTACGAAAAATTTCATTATTATCGTCAATAAATTCCCAAAATTCATCGTAGATTTCATTTAAAGTCATTTTAGATTTTGTCCTAGTATGTATATCAACAAATTTCTTAACTTGATCAATATCTGGCTTTTTTGGTTTAGCTTTAGGTTTATTCTTATCTAAAACATTGGAATGATAGAGATCTAAACTGTTAACAAAGTGGTTTTTAGAATCGAACTTATCTTGTTTATCGGCCTCGTCATGGCTTAATTGGAAATCTACTTTTTGATATCCCCTTATTGCAAAATTTTTATCTATAAATAATTGGAAGTGATGTGGACAAATTTCACCTTTAGGAACAGAGACGGTAGTTAGTTGAGACGCTTGGTTAATTATGGACTTAGGAATTCGTACCGTATTCTCTGCTTTACACACAGGACAAATAACTTGAACATATCTATTAATTGTTATAGCTTCCATACAATTTTTAAAAAATAAATTTAATTTTTCGTCTAACAATTTATTTACCTCTTAGAATATAAATACCTCTAATTTCAAAAACAATATAGTTCCAACCTTTAAAACTAAATTTTAAGTTCAATAAATTATAATCTTTTATATATTCTTTTCAAAGGCTCTAATTAAATTGTGAACGATCAAATAACTGATATGGATGTTTTCTTTAACCCTAAATCAATTGCTATTATAGGTGCTTCAGATACTTTCAAATTTGGTTATGGTATGACAAAATATTTATTGAATTCGAATTTTAAAACATATCCCGTTAATATAAATAAAGATATTATTTTTGGTCATAAAGTGTTTAAAAATATTAATGATATACCAGATGATATCGAATTGGCAATTGTCGTAGTAAGGAATGAAAAGGTCCTTCAAGTAGTGAAGGATTCTGTCAAAAAAGGAGTTAAAGGAATAATTATAGAAACTGCAGGCTTTGCTGAAACGGGTATCGAAAAATTTGTTAAAATTCAAGAAGAAATAGAGGCAATTGCTAAAAATTCGAATGTAAGAATAATAGGCCCTAATTGCGTGGGTGTTACTAATTTTAACAACAAATTTACAACCACAGAAATAGATTTTAATCAATCTATAGAAGGGGGCACTATTTCTATTATCGCGCAGTCAGGTGTGTTAGGAAATATATTTATTGAATGGTCAGCAAGTCAGAAAATTGGTTTTTCGAAATCTATTACTCTTGGAAATAAAGTAGATGTTGATGAGATTGATATGCTGGAATATCTTGAGAAGGATACGAGTACTAATGTAATAACAGTTTATTTAGAAGGCGTGAAACGAGGACCAAAGTTAATAGAAATATTAAAAAAAATGACTAAACCTGTATTAATTCTAAAAAATGGTCGTAGCGAAATTGGTTCTAAAGCGATAAAGAGTCACACTGGCTCTATCGCTGGAGACGATAAAATTTACGATACGATTTTCAAACAATATTCCGGTATTTATCGCGTAAATAATTTTTACGAGATGTTTGATATCGCTCAAGTATTTGCTACTCAGCCTTTACCTAAAGGAAAGAACATTGCAATAATTACATCTTCTGGAAGTTTAGGTATATTAGCATGCGACGAAATTGAAAAATTAGGTCTAAAACTCGCAGTTTTAGATGAGTCTACCATCCAAGAGATGAAATCTATCTCACCCAATTGGACTTCTTTGAAGAATCCTGTCGACTTGGGGCCTTCATTATTTATGACCTTTAGTAAATCGTTAAAAGCAATAC
>JAGXNP010000061.1 GCA_019894885.1 Promethearchaeota archaeon
CCACACAACCGCACCTTTACCTTTCTTTGAAAAATTTTCACCATCAACATGATGAAGTTCCAGAGATTCGATAACGCGGCCAATTTTATCTTCAGGATAATCAATTTCTTCGATAAGTTCCCATGCCATTGCTCCACCACACGCTTTATATCGTCCGCCATTATCGAGTTTCTCTTTTTCTATAAAACAAGTTGAATATCCATTATCAGCTGCGATTTTTGCTGCTATCGAACCACCAGGACCAGCCCCTATAACAACGATGTCAAATTCATTCATACGTATAAACTATCTCTTTTAGTATTTTTTGTGATTAATCAGCCCTTGAATAAAAATCGTTTCACATAATCAATAGTATTAATTATATAATTGGAAAAATCTGTTAACGAGAATAAATTTTTTCTAAACAAAAATAATGTTGGCTGTAAATTATATCAATTCGAAATTATTTGTCTGCTGAGATAATTTAGCTAAGAAGTCCTTCATTTCAAACATCCGTTCATTACATATTTCTTTGGCTGCTGCCGTGTATAATTCTAGTGGTAACTCATCATGGAACTTTTGAATAAGAAAAATCGCACTTTTTAAATCAGGAGTCCAATCTTCTTTTCCTACAATCGCAAGTATTCTTGAAATGCCTATAGTACCCATGAAGTCAAGCGTGTCCGCATCATGAAAAATTATAGACTCCTTTATATCAGAAGGTTTAACATAAAACATATGACACCTAATAATATCTTTAACGAGATCGTTTTTATCTTTTGGAAAGTTTATAGATAGAAGTATTTCTGAGCAGTTTTCGATTGCCACATCAGAGTGATCTTTTCCTTTTTGGCGATATGGTTCGAAAGCTCCAATATCATGTAGATATGCAGCAGCGAACAATGAATCGCTATCTACATCTAAATTTTGCTTTTCAGCTAATTTAATCGCTAATTCGTAAACTCTTTGAAAATGAGTTATCCCCCATGCTGGATGTGTAAAAGGTTTAACAAATTCGAGAAGTTTTGATTTCCACATTTATTAGCTATCTCCTTATTCTTATCACTATGATTATTTAATCAAACGAGTTTTTACTTTAATAGTTGTTATGACATGAGGCTCCATTTTAAGAGTGAATGTGTTACCTGATTTAAAATCAAGAATAGCTTTTATTTCAGATTTAGGTTTCTCCTCTAAAAAATTCACTATTTCTATGTGTTCAATCTGTAAAAAATTACAGAAATAAATGGTAGTTTCTTCAGTTTTTGGTGATATGTTGTAAAACCTAAGTATTAAATCATCACCTTCTTCTGTTTTTTTCAAAGCACTTAGGATAATATTTTTATTTTCTACTTCTAGAAAACTTAACTCCGTGGGTAAATATGGGAGAATTGGTTGCCGTTTTGCCGCATTAAAGTATGAAATAATCCCAAATGGTGTTATGACAATTTTATCAGATGCCCTTATTGAAGTCCTCACAATAACTGGTGCAATAACATAAAAAGGATTATTAAATTCTTTTCCTCTAAGATGAGTTTGACTTGTTAACCAATCAGATTTACTTTCCTCAATAACAAGAGAAAGTTCGAATGTGTGTTTACCAATACATTGAGCTTTTGGTGTATTTAAGTCTGGACCCGCGTTATTTCTCCTCGAAGCAAAATCATGTCGAGATAGCCATTCAATACAGCGAAGTAAAGTAATAGCTAATGAAATTGTGCCATCATTATTAATTATTGCCTCGTATTCTGGTAAACCTTTGTTTAGAACTGAAAAAGTTCTTGAATCACCGCTAATTGACACGAAATCTTTCTGATGGTTTGTAGGTAATGGTTTTTGAGCCCATGTTTCAGCTTCAGGTAGTTCTATATTTCGAGGATTGACATAAAAGTGTCCATCGCTATATACTCTTTTAGATTTAATTTTTGAAGGAAAGAGCACGCGAATTCTGTGATCTTTACTCGCATTTTCTAAAACAATTTTAAAATCTATTCGCTTAATGTCCTTATAAAGTGTGATGTAAATATCGATTAAATTGGAAACCAGATAATCGTCTCTCATATACCTATCCTCCGATAAAGACGCCGGTAAATTAAGATTTGCTCTAATCTTAAGCGTTTTCTGAGTTGAACCATCAATCAGAGGCAAAATTTCCATAATATTCAAATCTTCTGATGTGAATTTAAGATCCGTTTGTTTCTTATATGGTCCTGAAAAATCGTATTCATCCCCCCAATCTCCTACATCTTCAAAAAAACAGATATTTTCATACAATCTACCTGGGATTTTATCTAAAACATTAATTTGACCTTTAAAATCTACATTAATAAGGTAAAATTGATTTTCAATACTGTTTATGTTTAGTTTTAATTTATTTTCATTAAGATCGACTTCATCGGGTTTCTCTCCTGGAATAACATAATAAACTTTATACCCACAAGCAGGTACTTCGGCTAAGAATGAGCAATAAAAACTGATTGAATATACAACTCTATATCTAGGTTCCTCCTCGCATTGAACAAACTGATACGGAATATTGGTACCATTCGAATCAGTAATTTTAAAATTTTCTGGGGATTTGAAACCAGTTTTTCTGGTATTAGAAATAATGTTGAAATGGGCTAAATCTCTCCTTTTCCAAGGAAGTGGGTTAAAAATGATTATAGGAATTTTATTTTCCTCATCTTCAATTGAGATTAAGTCGTACAAATAAATCATCGTATTTTTGAAAACTTCATTTCCGATTTGTTCAGCCCAATCAAATCTTGTTTCCATTTCATCGTGTACCTGGTCAATTGAACAGCCACAAATAGAATCATGAGGGTGATTTTTAATGAGCCATTTTAAACCAGTTAGAATATAATCTTTAGGATAGTGAAATTTTTTATATTTATCGAGTGCCCATGTAATAGCAGATAGTGGCTCTGTGTACTTTTCATATAAATACTCGATAGCTGTATTTCTCTGTTTAATCCACATGCGAGCTGAAAAAACTCCAGAAAGTAAATGAGCATACTTTCCACCCCTCAATTCTCCTTGAAATGATTTTAATTCTGGATTATAGTTTAAAACCTTGTCTACATAGTATTCGAAATCATTTTGTTCTAAAACCTTATCAGGATATAAAGCGTTCCACTGCTTTACTAATGCTGGAATCTCCGGTCTTGCTTCGTGATGATCTGAACCACTATTTAATAATACATAGGGAGTTGCGGTAAATTCTTCAAATCTTGTTATTACCCTTTTAATTTTATGAAGTGCTGAACTAAATTTACCTGATTTTGATTTTAAATTTAAATCTGCTACAGATCCATAACTTAGCATCAAAAATATAGCTATTATTGTACTAGAATTACCGGGGGAATTCCATAGAAATTCGATATTCAAATTTTGGTCTTCAAATTCATTTCCAAACCCTCGCCAAAACAAAACGGAAGGAATTTCGAACCCTTTAAGTATTTGTGGTAGTTGAGCAATATGCCCAAACGGATCGGGAATATATCCTGCTTTCATAACCCTACCAAATTTTCTAGCAATTTGGTGTCCAATAAGCAAATTTCTTAATAAAGATTCTCCAGAAACCAAGAATTCGTCGGGTAAAATATACATTGGGCCGATAGATAACCTTTTCTCTTTCACATATTTTTTTATCTCATCTTCACAATCCGGACGAACCTCAAGGTAATCTTCTAAGGGGATAGTTTGACCGTCGAGAGTAAAATTTTTGTATTCTGAATTGCTCTTTAACATTTCTAAAAGCTTGTCTAGCAAAATAACAAGTCTAGCGCGATACTCCTGGAAAGGCAGGTACCATTCTCTGTCCCAATGCGTTTCAGGAACAATAATTATGTGATTAGCTTTCATTTTAACACTTACTACTATATTAATATTTAATTTCTACTTATTAACGAAAAGGAATAAAAATTATAAACATTTTTCAAATTAATTTCAAACTTAGTTTAGCCAATAACAGACTTCCCTACAACGCTATAATGTGGTTTTTCTCCCAATAAATATAGTAGAGTCGGAACCATATCTGTTGTCTTACAATATGGTAATTCTAATGATGGTACGTTAGGAGAACCCCCAATTATAAAGGGAACTGTCATAGACTTTTTAATTCCTATATCATGAGTATACGGATGAGAAGCTACAGTTTTTCCATGGTCATATCCAAATCCGTACTCTCCAAGCGTGGAAGTTATTATGTCGCAAGATCGGGGATTTTTAAAATAGCGAGGTACTTGGTCAACTACTATAGGAAAATCAATTTGATTAGTAACTTTTAACCATTCATCAATACTATGAGATTTTCCATCTATAAGTCGTGCAGATTCCTCATTTTTACTATATTTATAGAAATCTTTATCATCGGGAACATATTTAGTTTTTTGGTTTTTTCCATGCCCTTCATATTCAATAATATCGGTGAACTTTTTTCCTGTTTCCACTTCTTTATGTTCAAGGTAAATTATACCTTTGTCTGGTGTGTTATTGTTATCCCTGTAATACATTGCCTTTACGCCTGGGATTTTCCATAAAGTATCAAATACATTTAACCCATTGCTACTAACACCCTCTGGAGCAAATTTTTTTAACTGCTCGAGAGTTGGATGATGGTACCAATTTTCTCCTGGGAAATTAAAGAAGCTAAGGCCTCCCATATGACAGTCGAAATCGCCAGTTCCCTTTTTAGGTAAGTATTGGGTAAATCCGCATTCTTTAAAAAAAGGGGCGATGTCATACATCTTCTCTGACTTATAATTTCCGTGATCAGATATTATTGCTATAGCGGTTGAATCATAATAACCTGTGTTTTTAAGAGTTTTAATTAATGAACCGATGTATCTATCACAATTGATTATCTCTTTAATGTACTCTGGATGGTCGAAGCCTTTATTGTGCATTAGATCATCTGTTTTAGGGATATACGCAACAGCTACCTTTGGAACATCTTTTTCTGGAAATAGCGATTGAGGATCAATAAATGATTTTTCAACTCCTTTAAATATTGAAGAGGATGTGTATTCTACTGGAGGGATTAAAACTGAACCTCTATTTATAAGATTTAAGGAACTTAGAAAATTACCTTCTCCCGCTTGTTCGAAAATAGTTTGGCAGTTTGGTCCTATATCTTTATTTAATTTTAAAAGATGATTTCCTTTTCCATAATTTCTAATAATTGGAAATTTCTTTTCTTCCATTAAAGGATATGATCTTCCTACCCAATGATACATAGGTGTCCCACTTCCCTCTTTTGGGAAGTATCCCGAATAAGAACCAATAATTACATTACTATAGCAAGGAAAAGTTACACTTGGAAAGGATGTAATACAATTTTGGCTTGAAATACCATTCTTTGCTATTTGGGCTATATTAGGTGTCTTTCCCTTGTTAATCAAATCAAATAAATGAGCTGCTCTAAGATCATCAATCAATATTAATATTACTTGATTCACTAAATTATTCCGGGGCATAATTAATATAATTTCTTTTTTATTAGTTAATTAATTTGCTCTTAGTTAATAATTTTATTTTTACTCAAGGCAGATTTCCATCGAACTAGAATTTCAAAAAGTTTTTGACGATCTCAATATTTAATAAAACATATGAATGAACTAGCTGAAAAAAATTTCGTAGTGGGAATCCTCGGGGACAATTTTGATATAAACAATTTAATAGGTCAATCTTTGGGTTCCCCGGGGACTAAATCAGATATTCTCTTCTACAATCGTTTAGATCAAACTTTAAATCAAGTATTTTGTGGTTTAACTCCCCTAGATTATCCCGAAAAGATAAAACCGCTTTTGCAAACTTTAGCTATATCTAATATTCATGTTCTCGCTATAGATTTAAACATAGGTTTAAATGCCTCAATTGGAGAATTACTAGTTGGAATGGACATATTTTCAAAGTTATATAGAACTAAAGTTTTGGTAGTAATTGCTGGAATAAATTCAAACACGGATTGGAAATTAACTGAGACGAAAAAGAAAATTAGGGCGATTTTGGAGAATACTAGTTTGAAAAACGTACAAATTTTCGAACTTAAAGCTAAACAGGATTATGAAAATCTAAAAAGAATAATTGTAGAGCTTGGAAATGAGTTTCTACAGAGAACTAGCGTTAATGAAAGAAACACTGAGGTGTTTATTGACCATGTATTTCCTGTTAAAGGAATCGGGACCGTTATTCTTGGAATTGTAAAACAGGGCGAAGTCCATAGTGGTCAGATGTTAGAAATAACAGGCTATGAATCCGCAGTAAAGAAAGTAATAATCAGGAGTATTCAAAAACACGATAGAAACTTCAAAGTCGCTTATGAAGGTGATAGAGTAGGTCTCGCCTTAAAAGGTAATATCTCTCCTAAAGATATAAGCCGCGACAACATCATTGTTACTCCTGGCATCTTTAAACGGGAAAAAGAAATTGAAGCCGAAGTTTTTGTGAGTCAATTCTATAAACCTAAAAGTGGGTTGATTAAATCTAATGATGGGTTCCAGTTTTATGGTCTAATAAATTTAACACTTTCTCCTTTTAAATTTATTGATGGTCAAAATATCATCCCTGGAAAAAGTGGGGCTATGAAAATTCGTTTTGATAAATCAGTATTTCATAGCGGGGAAGGATTAAAAGGGATTATAACGGAACTAAACCGTTTCGAGAATAAACTACGAATCGTTGGATATTTTCAACAAACTAAAAAATAAGTTTTGGATAATTCTTGTTTTCAAAAGTATCAATAAATATTTAGATTGCTAAGAATCTTCTTCGCTAGGTTATTTAAAAGGTCTTCCTCAAGTGATTCAGTCGCAACTACGAGTAATTTGAGGTTTAAATTTGGCGCTTCAAGGGGAATCATTAACATTCTCAAAATTTTATCGTCTACATTTAACAAGTGTTGTTTTCCATCGTTATATGTTGAATTCTTGTTATCTCGAGACAAGTTGTAAAAAATTCTATACGTCTCGTAAATTAGGTTGATATTGAAGTTGTTAGACTTTGATTGGACTATAATACTATTGTTATAATCTGTTATGTAGCATATACATTCGGAAAAATTTGAAATAGTAGAATCGAGTGCTTTCTTTAGAGAAAAGTTTTTCTCAGAAAACCTGCTTATAATTTCTGAAAACGCATTATGGATGCTATAGATATAATCTTGGTCTATACTTGTGAAATATATTGAATGTTTTATTGGTAAGTTAACGATATTTTGAATTTGATAGGTGAGTATTTTAACATTGTTTCGAATAATTTTTGGAATAAGATCGATTTTATGGAAGATTAACATCAATTGCGCCTGTTTATTGATCCTTCTCATAATTTTGTTCACTTCTTTGATTTCATCTGCTATTTCCTGCGAATCACTATGCCAGATTTCATAATCAAAAATATATATAACTATATCTACACCGCCAAATGCGATTAATTGTTCTGATTCGTCTTTTAGTAGATTTTTAAGCTCTTGTCCTGAAGTATCAAAAACGCTTAATTCTATGTCCAACCAAGAATAAATTGATGTTTCCATTCCCCGAGTTGGCGCGAGCGAATGTATCATTAGTTCTTCTGGATTATTACCCTCGAAAATGATTTCTTTTAATGTAGATTTTCCTACACCAGCTCTGCCTAACAATACTACCTTCTTTCCCATAAAAAATGATCACTGTAGAATTCAGACTTTCATCAATTATATATGATGAATTCCATTATCTAACCAGTGAAAACTATTATATATAAAATTAGAGAAAAAGTAAATTAAAAAAAAATGTGTTTTTAGATGAACGCGGGAAACTTGTTTAAAACTCAAGAATCTAGAGTCTATTACAAATCTTCAGAAACTATGGAGGAAATATTAGATGACTCAATTCAATTAATAGTTACATCACCTCCATACGGTAAAATTAAAGACTACGGTAATCATAATCAAATAGGTTTTTTTGGGACGTTTGATGACTATTTTAAAAGGTTAAAACAAGTTTGGTCAGAATGTTACCGAGTCCTCGAGCCTCAATGTAGAATGGTTATAAATATAGGAGATCAATATCTAAGAACTTCTGAATTTGGAAGATATCGGGTTTTATCAATCGCCAGTAAAATTATAGCCGATTGTTTAGAATTAAGTTTCGATTTTCTTGGAGATATAATATGGCAAAAAATTAGTACTACTAACACTACGGGAGGTTGTACCTTAATGGGATCCATCTATTACCCAAGAAATGGATTGCTTACCTATGATTACGAACACATTCTCATTTTTAAAAAATATCAAGGTAAAAACAACAGGAAAGTTGAACCAATTATAAGAGAGATGTCAAAAATTCCTTTGAGCGAGTGGAAAAAATGGTTCACTGGGCATTGGAAATTCCCGGGAGTGGTACAAAAAGAACATATCGCAATGTTTCCTGAAGAGCTTCCATATAGAATAATAAGAATGTTCTCTTACATTGGTGATACTGTCTTGGATCCATTCTTAGGTTCTGGTACAACGTTAAGAGTGGCAAAGAGTCTCTTTAGAAATGGCATCGGTTACGAGTTGAATAAAGACTATAAGAAAATAGTTGATGACAAAGTTGAAAATAGTTACCCTGGCCTTTTTAGAGATTATCAGTTTATGATGTATAAATTATACGAAAAAGCTCGAAGCGAAAAAATCGAGATTCAAATTGAAAAACAGAAACAAAAAGGAGTAGTTTTCCTTAAAAATGCAAAAGAAATAGAAGTTATATTAGATTATCTCATAATCGAAGCGGAAATCTTTAATCAAGTTAAGATTAAAAATGAATTAAATGCAAAACTAAAAGAAAATACTGTAGTTAGATATCTAGAAGAGGATTTAATCGATAAAAAGATAAAAAGTTACATAATTTTAATTAACTCTAAATTTGATAAAAATGGAGATTTGAAACCATTTTTGAAAGCGTATTTGAGTAGAGAAAATCTAATTGATAAAATTAAGATTATTACGATGAGTGATTTTCTCTCAGATGATTTCAATACATCAACTTTTTTCCTATAAAATGTAATCAAGAGTTATATTAAACCCATCTCTCGCAGAGAATTCATCAAATAACTTTCCATTTCGGACTTTTTTATTTGAATCATTATGTTCGGTTTAATCATTACAATCAACGGATTCCTTGAGATTAAGTTTCATGAAAGCTTCTTCTTGTTCGTTTCTCTGGCTCGATTTAACCGATCTGTTTACTTGGGATAAAAACTTCATTGCGTTGATTTTACCTTCGTTAATGTTTTTTATAAGTTCCTCCTTACTTAATCCTCCCGAAATAGTTAGAGTTGTCTGAAACGACTGATCCGGCTTTAATGTTTTGAACTCAATTTGTAAAGCAGATAAAATCTCTCCTGGTTGGCCGTATAGAGTATTAGATAGATTAGGGTTTTCACTACTAATATTGAAATCTTTTGTTAAACAAGTTTCATAATTAGTTGATTTAGATATTGGAGAAAACCCTGCAAATAGATTAGTGTCATCAAATTGATAAATTATATCGTTCTTTTCGTCATATCCTGATAAATCGTTATCAAAACCGTCTAGTCCATTGATATCAAAATCAAAGACGAAATATAACGAAAAATCTAATAAATCATAATCTGAAATGTTCTTTATCGTGAAGTATGCATTTATATAGGGAACATTAGGGCGATTGAATACATCAATGTATAACCGAATCAGAGCGTTTTGTTCACTAAGAGCAATCGGTTTGATCTTTTTCTGTGCTATTAATTTTCTTAGGTATTCCCTTATATCAAAATCAAGTGTAATACGATCAATTATCGTTCCAGTACGGCTATTAACCATTTTATAGATTGGAGTTGATTCGACATTTTTTAGGAGTACACCAATAGTCCCTAAACGCTTGTTTTTAAGTTTAAAACTAAACCATGGACCAGCAAATATTTGTTCTGTCATTGCTATAAGGTATTTACCTTTAAATGTTAATTCTTTAATGGAAAAGCCCATTAAATAGCCAGATTGGTTTCAAGCAGCCAAAATCTCGTTGAATATAACTTTTAGTACTATTTTTTAATAACCTCCTTGAGATGACTTTAAGAGAATTACATTAAAATTTGTAATAATCTTAATAAATTAAGAATAAGTAAGTAATTTAAAACATTCGTATATTTGATACTAAGCTTTTTCAATAAATCGATAAGCAATATAAAGGAACGCTTCATTAACATTTTCCCCCGTTAGTGCTGATGTTAAAATATAGTGGAAACCAAGTTCTTTAGCAACAACTTTTATTTCTTCTTCGCTAATTACTATTCCATCCTGTAGATCTGATTTATTCCCAACTATCACAACTGGGATATTATGTGAGACAGATTTTTTAATTTCCTTATACCATGTTTTTACACTTTCTAAATTATTTAATCGGGTTCTATCTATTACAATGAAAGCTGCGCTCGCTCCTTCATAAAACCTATGCCTATATGGTGCCATTGAGTTGATTTGCCCACCGATATCCCACAAAACAAAGTTAACAATGGTTTCTTCGTCCATTACCACTGATTTTTTTAAAATATCTACCCCAATGGTAGCTATGTAATTTTCATCAAACCGGTTTTCGATAAATCTTTTAATAAGAGATGATTTCCCCACTCTAAAATCACCGGTTAGTATTAATTTCGATGTGAATTGACCTTTTGGTAATTTTCCTTCCCTTCTTTTTGATAAAACGCGAATTATCTCAGGTATTTCTGTAGAAACATTATCAAGTCCCTCAAGAACAAGCTCAACCTTCCCGGCAATATATTCGGAATAAATTCTTAATTCTAAATCAGATGTTGTAGGATCCGCGATAGTTGTTAAAATCGAATGTGAACCCATCGAGCAATACGCAAATTTCTTATCTTGCATAGATGTTATGTTGAAGAAGTTACTCTGTGTCTGGAACTCGTTTTTTATCCGATCGATATAGATGTCTAAAAAAGCAGATATAGCTCCCATCACAAAATCAGATTCTTTTCCTGCTTTTTCTTTGCTATCCGAAGCGATTATAAAACCATCTCTGTCGCAAATTGCCACTGCGATAGCACCATCGATATCGAACATGTAATTTTCTAATAACGATTCAAGTAAATCAATATTGGGTAAACTTTCCATTGAATTCAACTTCTAAGTAAGTCTTATTAAAAATATTATTGTTTTAAATAATATAAATATAGCTATAAAAGAGATAGAAATAAAGCTCTCTTCTGGTTAATCATACAATATTTTATTTTAAGGTAGTAGGGACTTTTTGGAGAAATTAGAATTTAATTTCTAAGGTTATATCACAATATTATTCCTTTTTTTATTCAAATTATTTCTTCATTATTTTATGTTAGATAATTCATCTTTAAGAGACAATAGGTCTGAAGAGAAACAAATAGAAGAAATCTTGTTTAGAGCTGTAAACCTTTTTGAAAAAACGGGTTTAAAAGATTTGGCAGAAAAATGGGATACTATCTTAAAAATGTATGTTGGTAAGAAGGATTTGAGTAAAAGTTCTTTCTTAGATTCTTAAATTTAATAGCATCAAACTATTAATTTTTAATATTTTATCCCGTGGTTGATTTTATTATGTATTGAAAATCATTCTCAGGAATTTTATATAGTTTTTGAACAATAATTTCAATTTGGTTCGCTAGTTTTTTTGCTTCTAAACTATTTTTTTGAATAATTTGAAGTATTTTAAGAACTTTTTCCTGGATCTCTTTGGATAATTCTTTTTCGACAAGACTTTGCGGAACTTTAATTGGTAAATTTTTAAGTTTTTCAATTAGAATTCTTGGAAAAAAGATTTTATAAGATCCAAACGATTTTAAAAAATAGTATGAGAGTAAGTGGGAGTTTAAAAGACCAAGAAGGTAATAATGATTAAATTCCAAAACTGGAGTTTTTATTATTTCAAGATTGTAAATTGATTGAGATGTCCAAGCATTTTCATTATAACTAGCACAAATAAGATTCTCCTGACTTAATTGCCTAATTACAATTCGTTTTTTAAAAGTGTCTTCACCTTTGTAATTAATTCCTTCCATCCCAAGTCTAATATTTTTAAAATATTTTGCGGAATACCTATTTATTGAATATAAAAAATGTTGAAATTCTTCTTCTAATCCTTCTGGAATGCTTTCTAATATAATTTTATCAATAAATTTTTCATTTAACGGAGATCCGCAGGTTTTACAAAATAATTTTTTTTTTGGAAGAGGCTGGTATATTTGGCATGTCTCACAGTAAATAACATAACCATCCTTGCCTATTTCTACTCCTCGTTTCAGAGATATACTAAAACGAGTGTCATTCATTAAATCTGATAATTTTGGAAAATTTGAATTCAAGTAATTTAAAATTTCTATGTCTCTCTGATTCAAGTTAATAACAAACTTATAATCGTGTTTTTTAATAACTTCTTGTTTTATATATGAAATTTGAGAGCTGTTATTCAATGATTTTTTAATTGAAATTGTATTATTTAATCTTTTTCTTAGGTTTAGTTCTTTTTGTAATATCAAGATTAGATTAGAAACTTTTGGATCTCTGAATACCGGGCCCAGATGACATAATTCTTTGATCTCTGTTGAATTAAAGATAAATTTTCTTAATAATTTCCTGTTTGTTAACGCTAATATAGAATCAGGGACAACAAAGCCCAATAATCCCCCTTCCCTCAATAATTTAAGGCCAATTTCGATAAAAATCTGATATAAATCATATTGCCCTTTGTTTGTTTCAAGAATTAATTTTTCTATTTCTTTCCTCATATCTAATGGAATCGCTCGGATAAACAAATATGGTGGATTTCCTACTACATAATCAAATTTACTATCAAATTCTATATGAATAGCGTCCTTATTAAAAATATTGAACATTATAGTTGAATAATTTTTAATATCCTTTGAAAGAATCTTGAAAAGCTCAAAAAGAGTGAAATATAAATTGATTTGACATAAAACACAAGCAATTGGATTAATATCAATTCCAGAAATATTATTTTTGATTGTTTTAATAATATTCATTACTTGTTCTGAAGGAATTTTTGACACTTCTTTTACTTTGATTTGATTACATAGCTTTTCGTATAGTATTTTAACTGCTTTAATTAAAAAACTCCCTGATCCACAACTTAAGTCTATAATTTTTCTGGTAATGATATTATCTCTGGTAGTATATCCGACACCGTTGAGTATATAGTTTACAACAGATTTTGGTGTATAGAATTCACCAGTTCTTTTTCTTATATAATGAGGAATATTCTCCTCATAGACTGATGCTACTATATCGAGATCAAAAAAATCAGATTCTTTTTTTGTATTGTTTCGAAATTGTTCCGTTTTATAGTTTGATAATTTTTTAATGAGTTCATAAAAAAATTTATAAATCTCTTTGTCTTTTTGATCGATTCCATATCGTTCCATTAAAGTTGCAAGTAAACCTTTATCAATTAGGAATTCTTTAAACTCAACCATAAAATAGTACTCTAAAAACCTCGATCCAGTTTAAAAATTAATTATTTATATTCTTATTAACAAGAATAAAGTTTTATATTTAATTACGAGTTCTTCAAGAATATAGAAATCAACAAAAGAGAATTAATTGATCCAAATGAAAGAAAATTCCCAAACGAAATATGTTTTCAACCCATAGGTATTGTCCATTCTCCTTTTACAGAATTGAACGGAATCCCTATTCAATCAGCTATGTCTGAAACGAAAGGAAAAATAGAGATATTTCAACAATATCAAAAAGCGCTAAAAGATTTAGCTGGCTTTTCTCATATTTTTTGCATTTACTTTTTTGACATGGTGAAACCCCCCTGTTCCACTACAATCTAAACCCTTTTTGTTAAACGAGATTAAGGGCGTCTTTGCTATCCGAACACCTTTTAGGTCTAATCCAATAGGTATTTCAATCTTTAGACTTATTGAAATCGATGAAAATTTCTTATTCGTAGACGATTTGGATATACTAGATAAAACACCAGTTTTAGATATCAAACCCTATATACCGCAGTTTGATAATCGAGAAACAAAGAAAAGAGGATGGTTAGAAGGCCAATTAAAGAGAAAATTTAGTTGAATGATCAAGTTTTTATGCAAAAAATCATGTAAAACTTCTTATAACTTGCTAGACCATTATATGTTTATAACAGACTTAGTCAATCTATTTTGACAAAAAAGTAAACATAATTCATTATTAAAGATTTCTAATAGAATAGATGATTGCGAGCATATTTATTAATATTTTAGTTATAATCTTCGTATTTGGTTTTATTTATATTTTATTAAAAAGAAGGAAATATGAAGTTGAATTTGGATTTCTTGTTATACTTATTATATACTTCATAAGTGAAATCACCTACTTTATTTCATTTAATTTATCAGCAGAAGATTTTTTCAATATCTCCTTAGCATTGATAATATGGTATATTTCAATTATTACAAGAAATTTGTCGATAGGAATATTTGCTTCAATTCATAACCTCGAGTTAAATAAAGACAGTAGAATAAGATTTTTACCAGCGCTAATTTATCTTTTTATAGGAGGAATTTTTTTTAGTCTACTCTTCGTTCCCGATTCTTTTACTGTTGTCCAGAAAGATTTTGAATATTTCTACTTATTTAATAACATTGGATTACTTAACTCTATTATTCTATTCAATTTTTGTATCGTATTGTTTTCTTGGATTATACAAATAAAAGGATATCATAATTTTGCTGACAAGAAATTAGGTAAATTTTATTATATCTTTATACTTCTTTTTAGTTTAAACATTTTTCTTTACAGTTTATATCTCATTACAATAGATTTCTACTTTAAGTTACTTCATTCAATAGTATATCTTATTAGCATAGGATATTTTTTATTTGTTATCATTAAAAAACCTAATTTATTGGTGGTTTTTACAAATAAGATATATGATTTAATTATTTTCCATAAGTCAGGGATTTTACTTTATTCTTTTAACTTTCAGACAAGAGAAGAAGTTGATGAGAGTCTATTAAAAGGAAGTATACTTATTGGGATAAATCATATTTTGACTAACCTATCTAATGTAGAAGCTCAAGTAACTCATATAAAAATGAAAGATCGCGCTGTAGTTTTTAATTTTAATACACAATTAGGTTTTGCTGCCTTATTAATTGCCAAACATAGAAATAAAATTCTGGAATCTGCTGTAGAGAAA
>JAGXNP010000062.1 GCA_019894885.1 Promethearchaeota archaeon
CCAAGTTCATCTTTAACTAAGTGTGTTTCTTTTAATTTATCTAATAATGGTTCTGTTTGCGGACAAATATAATAACAATACCCACATTCTTTACAATTTTCAACACTTTTATCAGTTTTAAACTTAGGAATATAATTTTCCATCTCAATAACATTAAATGCTTGGTTTTCACAATATGCTATACATGCGCCACAAGCACAACAATTATTAACTGAGATTACATCATCTTCCAAATTTTTGAATGTTTTTATATCTACTAATCCCATTTTTCTACCAATTCTTATTTTTAAGTCTATAAATTTATTTTATAACTTTACTTAATTTCTAAAATCCTTCCATTAATTCTTTAGGTCGAACTCGATGAAATCTCAATCCCAATTCTTCAGGTTTGAACCCAAATGCGAGGGCTACTAACTCTGAGAGATAAAAAACGGGGAAATTATAACCATTTTCTTTTTCATTACTCAGTTCTCGTTGGTTAAAATCAAATTGTTGAAAGCATGCTGGACATACTAAGCTAATACAATTCGCACCAGCTTCTTGAATTGATTTTAATTTGTTATCTATCATTTGGAGAGAAATTTCTTTATCCGATTTATCAAGAGGATTTCCACAGCATTCCATCTTTAATTCATAATCTATAGAATCAGCACCTAAAGCTTTAACAATTTCATCTATAGTGATTGGTTCAAAAGGATCATCCCAATTAATAATCTCAGAAGGTCTTAAATAATGACATCCATAATGAACGGCAACTTTAAAACCAGTTAAAGGATGTTCCACATTCTCTCTTACTTTATCAAGATTTTCATAAAGAACCTGAGCGAAATGCTTTACTTCAGTTTTACCTTCATAAACTTTTCCTACTTTGCTTAAGTAGTTATTTACCTCTTTCTTAACTTCATCATCCTTGTTCAGACTATAGTTAACGCCCTTCAAAGTTTCAACACAACCAGAACAAAATGATATTATCCCACCATTGCTGTTGCACAAACTTAAATTTCGCGCCCCTAAAGTCAGCCAAGTTTTATGATCTATTTGCTCAATACCTGTTGGGTCAGGACAACAACTGAAGCCATCAACATCGTGCAATTCAATACCAAGTTTTTCAAAAATCTTCCTTGAAGATACTTCTAAAAAAGGTAGTCTTGCTGGTATAACACATCCCAGAAATAAGTCATATCCCATTTTATTTGTTCCACTCTAGAATGTTTTTTTCGAAATTAGTTTCCTTCATTAATGTTTTAATCTCCCCTATAGGTGCATTTTTAATTTCAGGAAGTCCTAGAGTTTTCCTCCTAGCAACTATCGCTTTAGAATATGGAATAGCGATGCCATTTTCGAATACTGAATGACCCTGTAGATAAAATGCTTCGGGATACTTATTATTTTTAAAACATCTGTTTTTGATCAGAGTAAAAATCTCAGTTAACTCTACCTTTTGAGGACAAAGCTCAACACATTTCTGGCATGTTGAACATAACCAAGGATTCGGATCTTGCTTCTCTACTAATTGATCCTCTAACCCTAAAATCGCTTCTTCAATTATTTTTCTTGGGTTATATTTACCTTTGGTAATTAAAGCGATAGGACATCCTCCAGAACAAGTTGAACACTGATAACAATAACTTAAAGAAGCATTATGTTTGAGGACTTCGTTCCTAAACTCGAAATTGATGACGCTCATATCAATACCTTTTTTCTCTTCTTTTATGTTTTTTAATTATATATCTAATATAAATTTTAATTATCCTTTTACAGATTTATAAAAATTTAATTACGCGATTATAAATTCATCCATTATATATTATTTTTATTCGAGATGTTTTTTGAGATCGATATAAATGGGTATCTCTTCGCCCTTGTTCTCTACTACCACCCTTAAAAGACTTCCTTCGATAGAAGAACTAATTAGTTTAAATTCTCCCTCAGGACGTTTTGAAGTAGCCTCCTCCTCTAGATGTTTAGTTTTTGTTAATAAACACGTATGAGTTTCGTTATAAAGATAACAGTGGGAGCAACAAAAACCAATCGGGAGGAAGCCTACTATAGAGCATTTAACATAACCGTCGCAATTACAGTTATTACACATTTTTTAAGTCTTTTCTTCTATTATTTTTAATTGTGAAATTCTTCTCATTATTTTTATTTAAAACAATTGAGTATAATATTTAAAAATTTTTATGAATAAAAAGTAACTTTTTCAACAAAAATGCTTATTAATTATCGAAAAAAGAAAAGAAAATATTTTGTTAACCCAAAAATCTAAGAATTGAAGACTTGTCCAATTAAGGAATTTGAAATTGTTTTATTCCACAATCTTGTGTTTGTTTGTGATAAAATTTCACAATCTTGTGTTTATTTGTGATAATTAATTAATTAAATTCGTAATTTATTTAAATTATTTTTATATTATTGATCATATACTGTCTGAATAAATAAAAAAAAATAACTGTAAATGATAAGGGTTAATAAAATGGGAGCTGTCGATCCAATAGATATTAAGATTTTAGAAGAATTAAAGAAAGATGGTAGAAAGTCATTTAAAGAAATTAGTGACATTATCGAAAAAACCGAAGCAACCGTCAGAAGAAGAGTATCCAAAATGCAAGAAGATGGGACTATCAAGCGTTTTACTGTATTATATGAGCTTGATACAAAACCCAAAACATCCGCGACTATAAAAGTTGAGCCAGATTTTAAAGAAATTAAACGGATTCTTGTTGAATTAAAGAAAATAGAAGAAATATCCGCCATTTGGAGATTATCTGGAGATTGTGGATTATTTATGAGAGTAGATATTCCCTCAATCGAGCAGTTTAATCCTCTCATAGAAGACAAGATTTCACAAATTTCAGGAATAAAAATTGTGGAGACTTGTTTTATCACTGATATTATAAAATAATGATATTTTTTTTTTTAAAACCTCCTTTTCTTGTTTTAATTAATAAAGAGAAAATTAAAGACATTTGAACTATTATTAAATTTATTCTTGCTAGAAAAAAAATGTTCGAGGAATGTGAACATTATGGGTTTTGGGATTAAAGAAGTTAAAGATGAATAATTTAAAATTTCAATTTTTAAAAAATTTTATAATTAAACATTATCATATAAAATAGTAATTTAACTCAATACTCTGTTAATCAATTGATTATAACATAAAATTATTATATATTCTTCAAAAATAATAAAAAGGCGTTAAAAATAATGATTAGTGAATCAAATTTTAACCTTGAAAGGAACATTTTATCATGCCCTTTTTTGTACAAGTGCAATCTTCCTAAGATTGAAAATTTATGTAATTTTCCCGAATATAAAATTTGTCCAGAATACGATTCGAAATTAAAAACTTTGAAAGCCTCTAAAAAGTATTGCATTAAATGGTTTTTGAATCCCATTTATATGATTCCATTCAAATTTCTTTTTCCATGGTATTAGTTAAAAATAAATTTTAGACGTACTCAATTGTAGCTGGAGGTTTTGGTGTAATATCAAAATAAATATCTTTTGTGTCTGGGAACTCTAACAATTTATATTTTAATTCTTCAATTAAATCTATCGGTAGATTTGTGACACTTGCCGTTCTTGCATCTATGCTATTGATAGAACGAATTATTACATCATAAATACCCTCGTGGCTTTCATGAAGCTCGTAAAGAATTCTAGCATATCCCTTTACTTGAGAAGAAAAGTGGACTAATTTATCAAAATCCCATTCCCCCTTAATCGATAATGGAACTTCGTAAGTTCTATGACCATTAATAATACCTGTTACTTTTCTTACTAAAACATCTGTAGTTGTTGCAGCAAATGCTTGAAACGGTTCTTGCTCTCCTTTGTCATTAATGATCATTGGTTTTCCAAACTTTTCTGTATAATAATCATTAATAGCAGATTCTACAACATCGTGGACTTTCTTCTCAAATTTTAAATTTTCTAACGTTACAGGTCCAATAATTCTCGCTGAAAGCGCAGGTCCTGGAAACGCTTTCCTAAATACTAACTCATTTGGCATATTGAAGTATTCAAGAGTTTTTCTGACTTCAGGTTTGGTAAGACTAGCAACTGGTTGGATTGTTGCTTCTACATCATATTCAATTTCTAAATTATGCTGGCTTTTAACAAAACCTTGGGGATTTTTAGCTTTTAATGAAACCTCTTCTTGCAATGACATAGTTTCTTTCAGATCTGAGATTTTCACACCAAAGCTCTCCTCTATATCCGGTAAAATAGTACCATCGGCTAGTAATTGGCAATTTTCTTCTTTAATTACTCTACTTATGGTAGCGGAGTATGCGTTTTTGAATAATTTTCTCTTAACTTCAGCATCTTCTTCTCCTAAAATCTTAGGTAGGAAAGATTCTCTAATATCAATAACTAAAACATCAGGAAATAATTTTTTAATATGTTCTTTTTCTTCTAAACCTCTGATTATTCGCATAAGTCCGTGATCTATAAAAACCGGAATCGTTTCGATTTCAGCTTCTTTGAGCAGAAGATAAGTTGCAGAGCTATCGATCCCGCCAGAGAGAGCACAGAAAACTTTTTTACCTTTCGCATGTTTTTGTAAAAATTGAACCGCTTTTTTGACAAACTTTACAGGGTCGTCACGGGGTGGATCTATTAATCTATGATTTAGCATAAAATAATTTAGGTTTATTTATAAAAAAAGTGTAATTATTAATTGGTTATGATTCACCTAATTTTTTATACAAGTTTTAAGATATTCTATATAATTTTACAATTTCCTAGTTACGGAAAGTAATTAATAAGAGGTGTTAAATATGGAAGAAGAAGTTTCTCCCGAATTAAGACAAAAAATTGATAATATAGTCGAAAAAGCCTTTGCAGTATTTATTGATAAGGCTTCGAAAGGTGGCTCATTAGAGGAATTCTTGAAAACCTTGATTACTGAAAAGGTATATGGCAAACTTGGTCCTAGAATGAATAGATATGTGGTGAAAAAAATCGCTAAAAAGGTTATAAGAAAAACGGTTGATAGAGTATGGATAAGACATAGAGATAAACTGATTTTGAAACTGCAAACACTCAACTAATTAATTAAATTTAAAGTGAAAATACTGACTATTTGTTTTTTTCATGGTACTTTTGATGATATTCTTCTGCCTTATAATACTCCGCAGCGGGAACAATTTCAGTAACAATTGGTTTCTTATATTTTCCGGATTTATCCAACTTCTCCTTTAATTTTATTGCAGACAAATGTTGTTCTTCATTATTGTAAAACACAGCAGATCTATATTGAGTTCCAGTATCCCAACCTTGGCGATTAAGCGTAGTAGGATTGTGAATGTCCCAGAACAATTCCAATAATTCTTCATATGAAACTATCGAAGGATCGTATGTGATTTTTACCACTTCGGCATGTCCTGTTTTATTAGTACAGACATCTTTATAAGTAGGATTCTTTGTAGACCCTCCAGTATATCCAACCTCAGTTTCAACTACACCTTTTATCTTTCCAAATCTGTTTTCGACTCCCCAAAAACAACCTGCTCCAAAAATAGCTTCTTTCATAATTAATATTAATATAGAAATAAATGCTAAAAAAAATATTGGTGATTTCTTATAAAAAAAAAGTGCTAAACGCAAATATTATTAAAACTAAATAGAAGGAAGATTAATAAAAAAGAAACAAATGTAAAACATCTTGTTTTTAAACTATTTCTTTTGTGCTTCTAGATCTTTCAATTCGCGATGAAGAACTTTTCCTACTATCGTTTTTGGAATTTCTTCAATAAATTCAACATAGCGCGGATATTTATCTCCTGCCATGTTTTGTTTTGCCCAATCGATAATGTCTTGTTCAGTTATTCCTTTATCTTTATATTCATCTTTTAACACTATATAAGCTTTAATGTTTTCCTTTTCTTCGTGATCAATTATTCCGATTACTCCACATTCCTGAATTGCTTCGTGATAATACAATAATTCTTCAACTTCAGTAGGATAAACTGAATGACCTTTATATTTAATTAAGTTCTTTAACCTGGCTTTTATAACGAAATATCCGTCCTCATCCATGAGTGCTAAATCACCAGTCCATAACCAACCATCTTTAATTGTGTTTTTAGTTTCCTCTTCCCGTTTATAATAACCCTTCATCATTTGTGGTCCCCTAGTAACTAATTCTCCAATTTCTCCAATACCAAGAGTGTTTCCAATAGAATCACAAATTTTTACATCTGTATTAGGAAAGGGTATTCCAATTGTCCCTGGTTTAAACTTACCTTCGAAAGGATTTGCTGTGACAGCGGGAGACATCTCGGTCAATCCATAAGCTTCTCGGAGTTTAGACCCTGTCAGACTTTCGAACGTTTTTCTCACATCATCTGGAAGTGGTCCCGCTGAGCTTAAGCAATATTTTATACTCGACAAATCATGATTTTGAATTCCTTCGTAATTATTTAAATTATTGTAGATAGCTGAGACTCCAGGAAATACAGTAACTTTACTTGCTTCAATAACTTCAATAACTTCGTGCGCCTCTCTAGGATTGAAAACACACGCTAATTTCCACCCGTTATGGACACACATATTCATCATAAAACCCATATAAATGTGATAAAAAGGTAAAGCTGCAAGTAGGACTTCCTTCCCTAATTCCTTTTCTACAAACCATGATTCTGCTTGATAGATATTTGCAGCAATACTTCCATGAGTTAACATCGCTCCTTTAGGGAATCCCGTTGTTCCTCCCGTGTATTGCAATTGAGCTAAATCCTCTAAACCGATGTCGATTTTCGGCGGGTTTGGAACAGTTTCTCTTATTAAGTCCTCCATCATAGGCTCTCCTCCCATTGAAAACTCAGGTTTCGCCATCGGATCTGGTGATAAAAAAGGAGCTAGGTTGCTATAAAATTTATGTTTTACACCCGTTTCTCCAATTACGGGATCTACCAATCCCGAAAAACCTTCCCACCCAATGTAAGCTTTTGCATCACTATCAATTAATTGGCGTTTAATCTCTAGCTTTTTAAACAATGGAGAAATCGGAGTTACTACAGCTCCAATTTTTAATATTCCGTAATAATAAGCAATAAAAGCTGGATTGTTCGTAAATTGGATTGCTACACAATCTCCTTTTACTATCCCTATTTCATTTAATTTGGTAGCTACGCGATCAACTATATCGAGTAGCTGAGTATAGGTCAATTCGAATCCCATAAAATATGTTAAAACATTATTAGGATAGAGTTTAACAGAATCTTCGAGAAAATCTACTAAATTCTTCTTTGGTATATTAACCTCTTTTGGAACTCCTTCAGGCCAATATTTATAATAAATTTTTTGATCTGACATAATTTTAGTTTTATCCTATATTGTATTTATTATTTTTCTTCTATAAACATGTCTTTAGAAATTAAAGGATTATATGACCTTACCATTAGAAGATCCTTTTATTAAGAAGTTAAAATTATAAATAACTATAAAAGAAAGCTATACTTTAAAATAAGAAATCAAATATGTTATTTAATGGGTTAAAATTACATTAAAAGAAGATTGATATTATGACAGATCGTGAAGGTGCGTTTAAGTTATGCATATTTGGAGATGGAGGGGTAGGAAAAACTACTCTCGTCAATCGCTATCTTACAAAAGTATTTGATGAAAGTATTAAAATGACCATTGGTGCAGATTTCTACATAAAAGATTTAGAAATTGAAGGAAAGAAAGTTGTTATACGTATTTGGGATTTTGGTGGAGAACAGCGATTTAAAGTTCTTCTACCTAGTTTCGCGAAAGGAGCTGATGGAGGAATTTTTATGTACGATATTACCCGATATACTAGCGTAAAAAATGTGAGCGATTGGCTATCGATTTTTGAGAAAAACGCAAGGGATAAGCAAATTAATATACCGATCGTTATGGTTGGTGGAAAATTAGATCTTCAAGAAAAACGATCTGTTGAGACTGAAGACGCTATTGAATTAACTGAAAAGTACAAATTACAAGGTTATTATGAATGTTCTTCTAAAACTGGTGAGAATGTCGAAGAAGTTTTCGAATCAATCACTAGAAAAATGATGAAGGGCTCAAATCTAATCTAAATATATCTCTTTACTTTTTCAGAATTTGTTTACATAGGTTTCCTTGGAAAATGAGCTTGTTTTTACTATGAACAATACTACAAGAAAAGGATACAGGTTGTATCTAATAACATAAAAATTTAACTCGTGGTTTAAGATTTAAATAAGTTCATCAAATTAATATAGCTTGGATGCATCAATATTCCTAGTAGATGTGTTATAATACTTATTCCAAAAGAAGCTAATTCGTAAACACTTCCCGGGAATATATCAAAAGTTTTTCTTAAAGCTTTGAAATTAGATTTCATAATAAAGGATGTAATTAACGGTATTGAATTAGAACTTCTCGCTATCCAGATGTCCTTTTAATAACTTTAACTAATCCTTTCTTTCTTAACTTCTCAAGCATCTTTTCAATTTTATCGGTGGGTTTTTGGGCAATCTCAGCGCATTGCTCTACTGAATTCATTCCATCACACACTTTTAATAATTTAAACTCATCCATTGATATCATACCTAATTGAACACTCATTGGTTGTACTTCCTTTACTACTATAGGTATTCTAACTTCTCCACCCTCCTCAATTGATCCTGCACCAACCTCACTCATACTAGGTGAATCCCCAAAAAAGGATCGAACACCAGTTATATCATAGTTATCATTTATATAAATAAAAATAGAATGTTCCTGATTGGAAACTTCATCGACATCTTCGGGATCAGGATGAGGGTTAACATGCCTATGTTCTTTCGTATAAATACCCATTTTTAATCCCGCTTTAATTTCGTCTTTATCTACTCTCATATCAACCATTTCGGTGCATATTTCACACCAAGCCCAAGCTTCTATAAGACTAAAATATTTTTTCACTTTATTCTCTGGCATCGCAATTTTCCAAAAAACTAAATTTCGTATAAAATAAAATAAGCTTTATAATAATTATGTTGTGAATTTATATAAATATTGATTACGAATACAACCACGAAATAGTAGATAATACAATTCTTTAAAATCGAAAATAATTAAAGTTATTGGATATTTTATTATCCATTAAAGATAACTATGACTAACTGTAATTACGATGTCAGCATATAAAAAGAATATGTGTTTCTGTTGTGGACGACCCATAGCCCCTTACGAAGCTGCAGTTCATTTTCCATGCCCCAAGTGTGGAGATGTTACCATTTGGCGGTGCGAACGGTGTAGAGTATCTGGTAACTCTTACAAATGTCTTCGTTGCGACTTCATTGGACCTTAATCGGGGAGTAGAGGGATTGTATGACGATAATTGTGGAGTTCAATCGATTTAAAGGTTCCAGCACATTAATAAAAAATAATAAATTAAAGGGCTAAGTAAAATGGGAGAATTTGTAGCATTAATAGATGTTGTTCCAGAAGATATAGATGTGGATTTTGAAGAATTTGTATCAAAGCTAAAAAGTGTCCTACCTGAAACCGCTGTTATAGAGCACTACGACATACAACCAGTGGCATTTGGTTTAAAAAAGGCTAGGGTTCGCGTTAGATACCCCGAAGAATGGGGAGGTACTGATAAACTGGAAGAATTTTTTAAACAAGTAGAAGGTATTCAAGGAATTGAAGGAATAGCCTTCAGTAAAGCATGAAATTTTGCGGTTTTGCTTAAACTTATTCGGTATATGTTTATTTTTATATTCAATAAAAAATTCTAAAACTTTTAAGATTTGTTTTAAATTCTTCTCTTAAAAAGCTTATCTAATTCTTTAAATGAGAAAAATTTGAGCGTTGGTCTTCCATGTGCACAATGGAACGAATCTTTACAATTTCCTAGATCTACGATTAACTTTCTAATACTTTTTAAACTCAAATCATCACCCCCTCGAATACTTTTGTGACACGCCAAAAAATTAATAATTTCGTCTAATTTTTCTGTAAAACTTGCTTCTTTGCCAATTTCAGAGATATCGCTTATAATTTCAGTAATTATCTTGATGTTAGGTACCTTTCCCATAATTGCAGGAACAGCTCTCAAAACAAATGTGTTCCCTCTAAAATGTTCAAAATCAAATCCTAATCTGCAAATTTCTTTTAAATTAGCTTGTAAGAAGAATCTTTCACTTGGACTTACTTCAATTTTAAGGGGATTAATTAAATTTTGCTTTTCTTTTTTAGAGTTCTGATAATAATTAAAAAAATATTCCTTGTTTACGCGTTCAGATGCTGCGTGTTGATCTAAAATGAAAAAACCCTCTTCTCCATTTTCATTTATTCCCTCTAACACAATATAAGTTTTATTACTCAATTGACCAGTTTGGGATATCAAGCGTAATTTAGGAAAGTTTTTTATTACAATATAATCTCCTCTCAAAAACGACTCCGCTGAAGATTTATCAATTCTTTCGCTAATGTTATCATTATCGCTCAAATTTAGTTGAATAGTTTTCTCTGTAGGCAATTCTTCTAGTGATAACGGCTTTACTTGTTCAATCTCTCTTTTATTTACTTCTTCATCATTAATAACTTTGGGATGCTTTCCTTTCGCAATACTAATACTCTCGGAATCTTTGTAGAATGCATTATCGTCGAGATCTTTTTCATTTTGAGAAAATTCACTTAAGTCTGAATATGTGTGAATAATTTCCTTTTCTATAAATTTCTCTTCAACAAACATGCGAACAATATTGTAAACTTTATTATAGACGTACTCCTCGTTTTCAAACCTAATTTGCAATTTTTTTGGATGTACATTAAAATCTATTACTGAAGGATCTATTTCTAAATGCAAAATAAAGAAAGGAAATTTTCCGATCATTAATGTGCCTTTATATGCTTCTTGGATAGCTCTAAATAAAAGGTCGCTAATCACATATCTTTTATTTAAAAATAAACTCGATTGCGTTCTATTGTTTTTAGAGACCTCGCTGTGCCCAAGTAACCCGTGTAGTTTTATATTGTCTCCTTCATAATTGATTAGTTCCATTAAATTTGCGACCTTTTTTCCATAAATGTGGAAAACGGTGGTTATTAAATCGTTCGAACCAGGGCAATTTAATATATTTAATTCATTGTGATTATAAATGAAATGAATTTGAGGATAAGCTAAGGAATAACGCTGTATAATATCAGTTATATGACCAAGCTCTGTAGGATCTTGTTTAAGAAATTTCTTCCTTGCTGGAATATTGAAGAATATGTTTTTTACTTTAATATTGGTTCCGGTAGGGCAAAAAATTTCCTTTTTTTCAACACACTCCCCAGCTTCTATAATTATATTAACTCCTCTTTCATTTTCCTTAACTTTGGAAGTAATTTCAACTTGACTCACTGCTGCAATGCTAGCTAATGCTTCCCCTCTAAAACCTAGGGTGGATAGTTTCTCTAAATCCTCGATTTTTACTATTTTACTGCTTGTATATCTCTCAAACGCTATTAGTATTTCATCCGAGGGTATTCCGTATCCATCGTCAATAATTTGAATTAAATTTTTCCCAGCCTTCTTAATAATAATCCGTATTTCTTTAGCTCCCGCATCGATACTATTTTCAAGTAATTCTTTCACTATATTTGCAGGTCTGTCTACTACCTCTCCAGCTGCTATCTTTTCAGCATCGATAATTTTCTTTATATTGCGTCTACTCAAATTTTTCCTCTTCTTTTTTTTTCGAGTATATATAATCATGTAATTATAGAATTTAAAATAAAACTCTATTAAGATTTAAATAATTGCAGTTAATTGAAATATAACAGACAGCAACAAAATTCTTTTAAATTTCTATTAATACTTACAATTAAGATTTTATGATATAAAATTTTAAATAGAATCATGATTGACGAGATACATTATACCATTCATAGAAATATGGTCATTCTACTGGCTTTAGTCACCATTTTTCTATTCATCACGAGAATCCTTCTTAATATATTTGACTTTCCACTGCTACTTGAAGGCTCAAGAGATGTTGATTTTAAAATACTTCTACTAGGATTAAAAAACGGCTTAGTAAATTTCTACGATCCAGTTGCAGTTCCAGAAGGAGTTCCCGACTGGCCTCCTTATTACCTTTACTTTTGGTATTTTATATTTTATCCAATGGGTTTGGTTCCGTTTGAAGTAAGTGTATATATCTGGGATGTATTAAGATTAATTACCAGTAGTTATATAGTCCTCAAGGGTTTTAAAATAATTAAAAACAGAACAAATCTCTTATACTTTTACTTTACTATATTAGTTGGTTTTTTCATTGACGGTTGGTATAATAATTGTAATTTTCTAATCATCTTCTTCCTACTTCTTTCTTACACTTCTTTAGAAAAAGATAAGATGTGGTTGTCTGGAATATTTTTTGTTCTTTCCACGATAAAAATCAATTCAATTCTATTTATTCCAGTTTTGTTAATAGTAAAAAAAATTAAAATTAAAGATTTAATTTACTATGTTATACCCTTCATACTCTTGTGTTTGCCATATATCATATTTCCAGATTATTTACTCCAGATGTTAAATAATTGGACAAATAATACTCCTGGAATTCAAGGACTTACATTTCTTGATCCTATAATATGGAAAGCGGTTCAACCCTCACATTTAATGTTTTTAGGGTTTATGCTTATCATAATATTTGAAAGTCTTGAAAAGTATAATAAAAAAGATAAGATCAGAAACGCAGTTGTGTTGATTCTGATTGCATTCTATATCTATATAAGCATAGTAGTGATGATTCTACCTGTTATTTATAGTCAATTTTGAGTTTAGATAAATTTTCTTTAAAAATAATTAGTTTTTTCATCGCTTCAACAGGAGTTAAAGAATCAAGTTCGATATCATTAACGATTTTTAACAATTCTTTGACCTCATCATCAAGTAGCGTTTCTGTCATGATTTTCGGCTTAAAAAAAGTAGTCTGCACATATTTTTTTTCTTTTTTAACTTCATCACACTGTCTCGTATCTAATTGATTTGCTGAATTCTCTCTATTGCCTGGGCTGTTCTTTAATTCGCCTATCTTTTTTACTAACTCCTTGTTTATGCGAATCAGTTCATCCTCACATCTAGATAATTCGTTTTGCTTCAAATTTAAAACGGATTTCAATCGATCCAGTACCTTTTGCTTTTCTAAAATAAATTTGTCGTGATATTTACCTTGTAATACTTCGCTGCCGTTATTTTTAACAGTTGCCTTAAATGGATCTTTTTCTTCGATTTGATCTAGTATTTCGAAAGCTCTTATGATGACATCATCTGGAATTCCCGCAAGTTTTGCGACATGAATTCCATAAGATTTATCAGTGCTTCCTAGTTTCAGTTTCCGAATGAAATTTATGCTTCCATCTTCATTTTCAATAATATTAAGGTGATAATTTTTAATTCGCGGTAAATTTATTTCTGTTAACTGGTGATAATGCGTACTAAAAAGAGTTTTTGCCTTTAATTCGTGTAATTTTTCCAATGTAGCTAAAGCAATACTCTGACCATCGCTCGTGCTCGTGCCTCTACCTAACTCATCAATGATCACCAAACTTTTTTGAGTAGCAAAATTCAATATATTTGCAGTCTCCGTCATTTCTATCATGAATGTGCTTAATTTTCTAGCCAAATCATCAGAAGCGCCAATTCGAGTAAATATATGATCAATTATACCTAAATTTGCAGATTTAGCTGGTACAAAACACCCCATTTGAGCAATAATACAAATTAGCGCAACTTGTCTGAGGTATGTACTCTTACCTGCCATATTAGGGCCGGTGATGATTAAAACCTGCTCTTTTTTCGTATCCAAATAACAATCGTTCGGTATAAACCTTTCAGATATATTAATTTGCTCTACTACGGGGTGTCTTCCTTCCGTAATAAGGATAGTGTCTTCTGTATTCATCTTAGGTTTACAATAATTGTATTTCTCAGCTACTTCCGCAAAACAAGCAAAAATGTCAATAAAGGCTATATTTCTAGCAGTTTCTAATATTTCTAATGTTTTTCCTACAACCTTTTCTCTAATAGAAGAAAAGACTTCGTATTCCAATTCGCTTATTTGCTCTTCAGCCTGAAAGATTTTTTCTTCAAGTTTTTTAAGTTGGCTAGTGGTATATCTCTTAGCGTTTTTAAGCGTTTGTCGTTCTACATATTCATCTGGTACTTCTGGAATCTCTTTTAGAGTTCTCAAAGTGATTTGAATGTAGTAACCTAGTATGTTGTTGTGTCCTACTTTGAAACCAGAATTTAACCTCCATCTATCCTTCTGGGTTTTTTCGTATTCAAGAATGTAATTCTTGCCATTTTGGAGTATGTCTCTTAATTCATCGATCTTGTCATTAAATCCAGTTTTGATAAGATTGCCTTCCTTAACTGTAGTAGGAGGATTGTCGTTCATAGAAACATCTATTAAAGTTCTCGTTTCTTGAAAATCCTTGATTTTATCATTGAATTTTGAAATTTCTGGAATTTTAGTTTTTTCTAATAGGCTTTTAATTTTGGGTATACTTTCCAATGCGTGCTTGATGTTTATCAAATCACGGGCATTACTACTTCTAGCATAATTAATTCGGTTGATGAATCTTTCAAGGTCACCTATTACTTTTAATTGCTCTCTTAATTCCGATCTTAAGAAAACATCATCCTTAAATTTCTGAACAATATTAATTCTTTGATTTATCTCATTTAGATCTGTTAAGGGTCGCAGGATAATTTTCTTTAATAATCGGGATCCCATAGGCGTATGTGTCTGATTAAAAATCGAATACAATGTGGAATCTCTCCCCTTTTCCCATAGAGAGTTAACTAACTCTAAGTTCCTTTGCGTTATATAATCTATGTGTAATATTTTTTCTTCTCGAATGTAACATATCTTGAAAAGGTTTGGAATTACATCTCTCTGAGTTTCTTTTAAAAATGCTAATAATCCTCCTGAAGCTTGAACTGCTAGTTCACTACTTTCTAAATCAAAACTGTTTAAATTGGATATTTTGAAATGTCTCTTTATAAGATCATACGATTCATCAAATTCAAAAACATTATCCTCGTAAGTTTTAATTAAAGCATCATTCAAATCTGATAATAGCATAAAAAGGCGCTCGTCCTTTTTTAATCCAGTAGGTACGATCAATTCTACTGGATCGTATTGAGAATAGGT
>JAGXNP010000063.1 GCA_019894885.1 Promethearchaeota archaeon
AGTTATACAAAAAATTAAAGTAAGAAATAAATATTCTTTTAATACTTGTTATGTACGTACAACAACCACCAACACGCAATATTCCTGGAATAATATCTTATATAGATTATTTTTCATCTAAGAAATCAGCTTATGTTCTCCTTTTTAGTATACCTGCTATTCTTGCTGTTTTATCGTTTATACTAAATTCACTTTACACGAATATTTGGAACTTTTTTTACTTTTCGAATGTTTTAATAACATTTTACTTAACCTCTGGAGTAGGTATCATAATATCGATATTTTTCTACTCAAAACGCGCCCCATTACTTGCTAAACCCCCGAAGGGATGGTCTTTTCAGATTAATGCTTTTTTTACTGGAATAATGGGTTTGTCACTTTTAATTGGACAAACTATTACAATCTTCCTTAGAAATGTCACGTTTCAAGAAGTATTTCTCATATTGGGTACTATAATTTCCTATATCTTCGCATATGTTGCGTATTTTTCGTTTACTACGGTTGGTAAATATGGAAATTTCATTTTAGCATTTATACAACCGATAATTGAAATAACATTCTATAGTATTTTTGCATCTCAACTTCCTTTTCTTTTTTTCATCAGAGCAATCCTTTTCTTTACAATTTGTGCCATTATATTTGCGCTCCCATACGCAAGAAGTATGACTCGCGTAAATAATATATACAGACAAGCAACTGGTATAGGAGGATATCCTTTTATTAGAGCCTTCGTATTATCAATGTTAACAGAGGACAATGATGATTTAATCGAAGGATTTTTTGATAAAATAGGAGTTAATACCAATGTTATGATACAATATTTAGCAATTAGAAGTGTGGCTTCACAAAAACTTAAAGGTTTATTTATTGTACCACATGTTCATTTTGGACCTTTTAAAACTTGTGGATCTTCAGACTTACCGGCTCATATCTACAAGACATTTAATAATATTCAAGGTACGACAGTTTATCACACTACAAATGATCACGCACAGAATCTAACTTCTCAGAAAGAACTTGAAAAAGTCTTGAGTAAAATAAGGAGCGATGTGAAATTCATCGAAGAAGACAATAAGATAGAATGGATAAAAGAAATCAATGCCACCAAAAGAAGCATGTCGAATTCTGCTAAGTTAATAGGTATAGATATGAATAATGTTGCTATAATGTTCTTAACTAGACATCCATTGCCTTCTGATGATATTCAAGCAGAAATTGGCAGCGAAATTAGAAAGATTGCAAAAGATAAAGGTTATCGTGAGGTTATCATAATAGATTCGCATAATTCTATCATAGGGGATGAGGTTTTAATAAGAAACAATACACTAGAAGCTAATGACCTTATATCTGTTTCAGAAAAATTTCTTGTCTCCAATAAAGCTAGAGAGAATGACAAGAAAATTGTTGTACAATATGGTGTTGCCAAAGATCTAATGACTGAATATACAGAAAGAGAGGGTATTGGTAAGGGTGGAATAGTTGTTCATCTATTTAAAGATATTGAATTAAAGCAAAAAACAGTGTTTATTCACTTCGATGCAAATAATGCTTATGTTGATATTCGATCGTTCGTTTTAAACATGCTACAAAATAGAGGAATCGAAAGGGGGGAAATTACAACTTCAGATTCTCATACTGTAGCAAGACAATTCTCAGCTCGTGGATATTCTCCTTTGGGTGACAAGATCACATTAGAAAAGATTCTAGAAAAAATTGATAATTTAATACTTAGAGCAGAAAGCAATTTAGAAGATGTGGAATTTTATTATCACGATTCTATTGTCGAAAATGTAAAGATATGGAACGATCCTCGCTATTTTGAGGTAATTATGAATACCTTATTCAAATGTATTAAAGTTTCTCAAGGACTTTTCACATACAGTCTGATAATCCCTGCTTTATTTTCAATAATTTTACTTGTATTTTTCTATAATATCCAATTCTCTGCTCTTCTTTAGAATCTGAAGCTTATCTTTGTTGTATATGATCTATATATTACAGAGATATATGTAAGAAATATGACCTTTTTTCTTTAAAAATATTCTTTTCGTAATTGCAAAAGTAATGTTGAGTTCTGAAATTTCAAAATTGATGAAGATTACATTCATAGGTTCACCCGCCGTTGGAAAAACCACGATGTTAAGACTTCTCTCTAAGGATATGATTGGTAAGTTTTATTTTCCTACACACGGATTTGATTTAAAAACAATTAAATTAGACGAGTATCATTTAAAGGTGTGGGATATGGGCGGACAGGGGGCTTATCTTAAATCTTATTCAAGAGATTACCTAATAGGCTCAGATGTTCTTTTTATTGTTACTGATTCTACGCCCCGAAATGTTTTAAACTCGCGAGAATTGATTAAGTTCGCAACACATTTTGTCGATCGAGAGTGTCCTATAATTGCTATAGCAAATAAACAAGATTTAACAAAGAATAATGGAAGAATGAGTCCAGATCGCGTAGAAAAATTACTCCATGTAAAAACTTATGGACTTACGGCGATAAATCCAAGCGAGAGAAATAAATTATTAGATATTATTAGAAAAGAATTAAACAAAGTTGTATTAAGAAGGAGGTCAAAAGAAGATGAACTTTAACGAAAACGAACTTTTTGGAGCCGCGTTGATAGGCTTTGATCTAATAGATGGACCGTTTATCAAGTGGGAGAAGGAATATGGTCCCTCAACGAATTTGATGAAGCTAGATGATTTTGCCATGAATTTCTATCTAGCATTCAGAGGTGGTAATGTGGGGAAGAAACCAAGAGCGATTCTATACGATAAATTTTACATTGTTGCCTTTCCTCAAGATCTTGAGTTATGTTGCTTATTTATGAAACCTCAAGGTATAGATACAAATATTAAGCAGTTAAACAAAGTAGCTTCAAGAATAACTCGTGAAATGGCTCTTTTAGAAGATGAAAATGATATACCTATTAATTCTGATGAAAATACAATCGAAGAAATAAAAAGGATAATCGTAAATCTATTAAGTGGTATTGAAATGTCGACGCCCGAGTTAAGAAAGTATTTCAAATTAAGTAACAGTCAGATCTGGAAGGTAATGAGTGATTTAGAAAGTTCTTTAGAGGTAAAACGTGCGAGAAAAGAAGGAAGATCTGTTTTATGGACCGCTAATTAATTTTTTTTATCTTTTTTTATAATTATTAAGATTTAATTATCTTAAATTATGTTTCCAGTCGTTCAACTTTGTATAATACCTTGAAAACATAATATAACATATGTCAGGTAGCTCTTTATCGATATTATTTAGGGTAATATATCTTAGAATATGATTGATTAAGAATACCCCTAAGAATTCCATATGATAACTCCCGATTTTTTTAGAAAGTGCTCTGCCTGAGTAATCTATATCAAGGTTGCAGTTTTCATCGATTTCTAACTCAATAAATACTCCTGGAAATACTTCCTTTTTAATTTGCCACTTATCCGCTGTTTTCCACACTATAGCTCCAAGAAATATTGCTAAATCATTTACATCACTATCTTTCAGTAAACTAAATGGCTTGGTTCTTTGAATTAAAACCTTTTGCATTAATTCAGATTTTTTATCATAAGATTGTTCAAAGGGTTCTCTATTTTGAATCATTCTCTCCATAAAATCAAAAACTATATCAACGTAAGTAATGCTATCTTCACCAGGGATTAAATGTACTCTTTCACCTGAAAAGTAGCATTTAAATTCTGCGGTAACATCATCTCCAAATTCATCTCCGAAATATGTAAAGCTTAAATGGATATTTACTTCTGGAAACATCTCTAAAGTAATAGTCCAATCTTCGTCAAAACCGATATTTTCGAATTTCCCTCCAATATCCTCTAAAATTATCTTCTTAAGAGTATCTATATTGATATCAACGAAAAGCTGATGTTTTGCTTTGCTAATATCTTCTAATTCCTTAACATGGGGACCTGTTACCCCAGTAGCATCAATTTGTCCGACGGTCCAATATTTTGTTCCAGTTATTTTAGCTCCACCTTAGAAAAAGTTGTTCTAGTATTATTATAATTACTTCTTTATGAATTTTGCAACAAAAAATCCTTTCGTATAGTGGGTTGCTGGAAATAATCTTCCGGTTCCAGGAATTTGCTGGTGATCTATTTTATAGCTAGGAGAAAACCATTTTGGAAGTTCCATGGGCTTAAAATGGTTTAAGATTTTTAATACTTGCAGCTCCCCTTCCTCTGGATAAAGACTACATGTAGAATAAACGAGAATACCAGAGGGTCTTAATAAATTAATAGCGTTTTTAAGTAACTTCTCTTGGAGCACAAGATTTTGATGTAGAAATCCCTCATTCTGTCGCCATTTAAGTTCAGGATTTGTCGAAAATGTTCCACTTCCAGTACAAGGTGCATCTAATAAAATCTTATCGAAAAAGTTGGTAAATCTGACGGGTAATTTAATTCCATCCGAATTAATCAGATTGGTGTTTAATACATTTAACTTTCTTAAAAGTTGTCTCGTTACACTTAATCGCTGTTTGCTAAAGTCATTGACTATAATTTTCGCTTGATTTTGAGATAACTGAGCAATAATGCTAGTTTTGATTCCAGGAGCAGCACACATATCACATATCAGCTCGTTTGCTTGAGGATCTAAAAGGTGGGTTACAGCAAAAGAAGCCTTATCATGTATCACGAGTTTGCCTTCTTTATACAATCTATTCAAAAGGATGTTCTTTTTATTTTTTGATTCTGTATAAAAAACTTTTGAGAAATGTGTATCTCGTTTAACATTAATTCCTTGTTCTTGTAACTCCTTCAAAATAAAATCTAATGAACCTTGTTGGTTCTTATCAAATAGTAAATCATTAAGTCGAAAAAATAATGTTTCATTACCCTCCTTACCATCCATTTGTTTAATATTTGCTCTAATGGTTTCTAAATCCATTACAGTTGCAAGTTTTTTAATTGAAAAAGTGGGAATTGCGATTTCTAAACTTAACCTTTCAATCTCTTTTTTTCCAAATAATGCTTGCTTCCAAGAAAAGAAATCGAGAGGCTTTATACGATCTAATTCAGCAGGAACGAATTTGAGTTCATTACCTACTTTTAGAGCATTTTCCTTCTCCCATACGATTCGATAAATAGCAATAAGATACTTAGCAATACTATAACTATTAGAAACATGTGGCTCATTAGTAAATTTAAGCTTTCGCTTTAAAATGAAATTGATTTTATTCCAATATCGGAGTATTTCGTAATAATAATGAACTAACTCAGCATTACTACGATCTTTAATAGAAAGAGCGCCCGTTTTTCGCTCAATAAATTTAGTTAATAATTTAATTAAGCCGTCTATAACTTTTTGATTAATGCTAGACCACTCTCCAATAATATGCTTATTTTTAGAGCTTTAATTATCAATAATGTTTATGCAAAAAAAAGAATAAGTATTTAGAAAACAAATCTTGAGAATTAAAATTTAAGTATTATGCTCTAATCTCATTCTAATAATGGCAAATAAGAAAATTCCTAATGAGGCGAGAATTACTTCAGCAATTAGTACCTGAACAAACATCAACCAGATAGGGAGCATAAACGCGATATTTAATACAACCGCTACATAGATAGAAATTATAATAGCGTAAAGAACACCTCCCAGATACTTCAGAAATTTTTTATCTCTGAACAAAACAATACAATAGAGAGCTGGTACGTTCACAATGCAACTAATTAAATCGATTGGTCCCAAAGGTGAGGTTAGGTTAACGAAAAAAACTCCGATTACATTACCAATCAATCCTTCAATGGGAAAAAGAATGCACATTCCCACGATTAATTCAGCAACGCGAAATTGAAGGCCTAAAAAGCTTATAGGTTGAAAAACATACCCTAATGTGACATACAGAGCCGCAGTAATAGCTGTTAATGCAACTTTCAGGCTTACTGTATTTTTTGTGAAAAATAGAGATTTTGATTTCTCTGAATCGTCTTGTTCAAGGGATATCATATTCTAACTGCCTTTTTAATTCTCTTAATCGAATTTATGAAGTATTGAATATAAATCTAATTTATTGCTTGATAGATAATATCGATTAATATCAAGGAAATTTTCCATGGAGGGACGATTTTAACCTTCTTGATAGTGAGTTATTTATATTGATATTGAGTATTTTGCTAATAATATGTCTTGCAGTTGTAATATTATGTTTCGCTCACGATTAAAGAAGAAATCTATTGAATCATATTAAACTTTAAGAGTAAAAAGAAACGAATTAATTTTTCTGACCTAGGATCGCGCGTGGTTGGTTTTGTCGATGTATATAACATTCAATTTAAATGCACGAAAAACTTTTTTTAATTCTGGAATGGTAAAGAAACTAAAATTTTAGTATATTTAGCCAAAAGAAAGTATTGGTTAAACTTTTTTGGATCAACAATCCGAATAACGATTGCTTCTTGGATTTCATTGATTATAATGAAAATTTGGATGCTACTTTATTCGCTAAATGTAAAAAATGGACGAAAGACAAAAAACTCGGGGTAAGAAATATATTTAGCGATATGCCAACTTTAGCTTTAGATAGCCTGCTCTTCATTAGTATTGCTTTTGGAGGTGAATTTCCTCTTGACGTTATTTGGATGATGATTTGGGTCAATTGCTGACTAAATGGTTCTTTGGGGTCATTAACACCCCGTTCATGTACCTTTCGCGTGGGATAATTAATGGGAAGATAAATTTATTGGGAAACCTCTTTTCTAAAAAGGAAGATCACTAAATATTTGTATTTTTCTTAATCAAAAACGATATTAAAAAAAATTAACAATTAATTGAATAAAATCAATCAAAATTAAGAAATAAAAAAAAATATATAAGATTATTTTCTCTTTTTCATTATAACGAAAATTAGAACAACCATCATACCCATAGAAGCACCCAGTAATACGGGAAGTTCAAATCCCGGAATCTCAGCGCCAGTTGGTAATTCTATGGAGAATTCATATATCGTATTAGTTTCGTTATCTTGTATTTTATAGCCAATCCACGCTCCATATGTTGCATCATAAGTCCAAGTTTCAGTACAATTTTCAAGATATTGAACTGTAGTTCCAAAGATAAAACTACCTGCAAGTGCGTTATGCACAATTGTATTACCAACATTTTCCCATCTTGGTTCCCATACTAATGCACCCAAGTATTGGGCAACTGAAGTGGGTAATTGGGCCAGATAAGCTCCAGCAGTGTGAGTAGAAATATTATATGGAGTAAAAAAATATGTATTATAAAGAGTATTGATGTAAGTAGTTAAGTTAATTGGATCATAGAAAGACTCCACCATATCACCAATTGAATCGGGAGTTGCATTAAATGAACCAGTAGTCCAGTCCCAATTGCTCGTATTATATTGGGTTATATCCAATAATCCCAATCCAAATACCGGAAAAATTTGGGTTGACGGATCGAATTTTGCACTGAAATTTACGGCGGTTACAAGAGATTTCTTTTGAGCTCCCTCAATTAAACAGCCTACACCAAAAAAACCTTCCATAGTAGAATTATAACTTGCACCAAATAAATCTTCCAAGCTTGAGTTATCAGCAGTCCTGACTTTTAAAGTCTTTATGTTTCCTGCTGCTCCGTGGAAGGTATATGTACCAACTTGCGGAGTGACTGTTGGAGTAAATGAAAAAGCTATTGAAAATGTAATTAAAATCAGTATTATTATCTTCGTTTTTTTCATTTTTAACCCTAAATTTTTATTTTGTAATTAAATTTGTAATTAATCTATATTTTACGGGGTATCTATATAAATATTACTCTAAGTGACAAAGCGAGGAATTAGCTAAACATTATTGTAAAATTTCACTAACTCATAATCATATATCTAAATTAACATTTGAACATATTTTTTGAAAGGTAAATTTATTAAATAAAAAGCGAGTATTTTAGTATATGGACCTTTATTCTCCGGAAAAAAACATCGAAATTTACTATCAAATTAGTGGAAATGAAAATGGCCCTAAAATGGTCTTAATTCATGGTCTCTTCTTAAATAGCGATTGTTGGAAATTTCAACTTGCTGTTTTTGAGTCAAAATTTCACGTATTGAGGTTCGATCTCCGCGGTCACGGAAGATCCACCAAACCTAAGAAGCGATTTACTATTCGTAATTATGTCGATGATATGCTGGGATTATTGAATCATATAAATTGGAATAAAGAGCTTTATTTGGTAGGACATTCATTAGGAGGTATGATTGCTTTAGTTTATGGTCTTGAAAATCCGTCACATGTTAATAAAATGGTAGTAGCAGATAGCTTCTGTTTTATTAGTCAAGAAGCAATTACAGATGTATTAGGACGTGTCAATAGTAGTAAATTGGAGAAATTTGCTATAGGAATTAGTGTAAGAGGATTAACTCCCTATGATGATGAGATAGCAAAATTTGTGGCCAAGTTAGTAACAGATCATATGACAAAAAAAGACTGTTTACAAGCAACAGCAGCTTCAGCGGGCTTTAATATATGTGAGAATTTAAAGGCTCTTAACATTCCGGCTTTAATTCTGGTCGGAAAAAAAGACATTACTACTCCAGTTTGGGCAAGTGAGATGATTCATGAATGGCTCCCAAAATCTGAATTAATAATCATTCCAGATGCAGGACATTTAATCATACTCGATCATCCTAATGAATTTAATGAGCTCGTACTTTTATTTTGGAAAAAATGATAAGAATTTTTAATTAATGAATAAACCTAATCCGAAGAACCCCACCTAATAACTCCAGCATTCCACGCCCATCCAATTCCTGCTGATACTATTACAATAAGATCTCCATTTTTGATTTTTCCATCCCTAATTCCGTATTCAATAGAAATTATTCCGTCATTCTGTCCATTGTGACCAATATCTTCAAAGTAAGTCGATTGAGTATAAGGATCTACACCAACAGTTTTAGCCACATACTCAAATGCACTTCTTTTCATATGTAATAAAGCTAAATAATTAATATCTTCACGTGTATAACCAGATTGTGCTAAAGCCTTATCAATTACCCTTACAAATGAATCCATAGAGTATTTATCTAATCTATCTTTTAAACCTTCAGAATCAGGAACATCTAAATAAAGCAATCCATCATCCAAAGCTTTTGAAGTAATAGGCTGAATCGTACCTCCTGCTGGAATATAGACATCATCAGCAAATCTACCATCTGAAATAGCACTAATACCTAAAATTTCATTTCTTTTATAATCAGCACGAATAATGGCAGCTACCCCACTTGCTGCTAAACTAATCATGAATCTGGATCTCGGATTTTTATAATTAATCAAATCACAATTCCTATAACCACTTGCGACCAGAATTCTATTGATATTCGGGTCTGTTTGAATTAAACTTTTTGCGACTAACATTCCTACTAAAAAGGTTCCACAACGCTGATTAACATCAAAAGCCCAAGAATTCATCGGGTTTCCTAGTAATTGTTGAAGTTTTATACCATTTACCACCATCGGTCGTTCAGCATAAACTTCTCCCGCCCAAATAATTACATCCAAATCCTCAGGAGTAATATTCGCTCTTTTAAGGGCTTGAAAACTCGCATTAGCACCCATTTGGACTGTGTGATCTTCTGGTCCTGGTACAGTCTTTCCTAGAAGTCCAAATTTTTCTTCAATAATATTTTTAGGAATTCCAGTCTCTTTAGATATATATTCACTAGTATGTCTCTCTTTAGGAATATATACTCCCCATGCTTCTAATCCAACGGAACGATTCTCCACCTAAGATTCACCTATTTTAATTCTCTTTTTAATATTTTACCGGTTGCACTCAATGGTAATGAATCTCTTATTTCAAAATATTTAGGAACTTTATATTTTGCGAGTTTAGTTGCTAGATACTTTCGAATTTCTTCAGGTTTTAGAGAATTTCCTTGTTTTAACGTTAAAAATGCCTTGCCAACTTCGCCCCATTTTTCATCGGGAACCCCTATAACAGCTGCAAGATCAACAGCGGGGTGTTTAAAGAGTATTTCTTCTATTTCAACAGGGAAAATATTTTCTCCCCCACTAATATACATTTCCTTCCTACGTCCTACAATGTAATAAAATCCATCCTCATCCTGCATAACCAAATCTCCAGTATGAACCCACCCATCTTGTTCAATAGTTTTTCTCGTTTCCTCGGGTTCTTCCCAATACCCAGAAAAAATATGAGGCCCTTTTAATAATAATTCCCCTACATCACCTTTTTTTACATCGTGATTTGTTTTAGTATCAATAATCCTCGTATCGCAGTGAAAAACAGGTAATCCTACTGAAGTTGGTCTTTTTTTAATTTCTTTCTCAGGTAAGTAAAAATTATTTGGTCCCACTTCAGTTAGTCCATACCCCATTTTAAAAGGTTTATTCTTTGCCCAGTATCTTTCCATAATTGCAACGGGACAAGGAGCACCTCCAGAAATAAATATTTTGACGGAATTAAAATTAGTTTCTTTAAACAATGGCGAATTCGCCATAGCGTGAAACATTGTGGGGACGCCTATTACAACTGTACTTTTTTCACGCTCAATAACTTTAATTGTTTCTTCTGGATCAAAATCTCCCATTAATATGGTTTTTGCTCCAAGATGATAAAAAGGAACAAGAAGAACATTCCAACCTCCAGTATGAAATAAAGGAAATAATAGGGGTTGAATATCTTCGGGTGTTAAACTCCAAGACAAAATTGTATTTACAGAATTCCAAAAGATTAATCGATGGGGAATTACCGCCCCTTTAGGTAGTCCAGTAGTACCACCTGTAAACAATATAAGATGAGGGTCCTCAAAATTTATAACTGGGCGCTCAACTTTAGAACTTGATACTTTCTCTGTCATTTTTTGAGTTGTTGTATCATCTAAAATTGATTTATTGCCCATTACAACATTTTTTTTAATCAAATTCGTTTCCTTAACTTCGAGTGCTTTTTCTTCTAATCTCGGTTCATAAAAAAATATTGAAGGAGATGTTTTTTTAATTAAATATTCAAGTTCTTGAGTAGATAACCGTATATTGAAAGGAACGAGAATCGCTCCAATTTTTCCTGTTGCTAGAAACAAATCTAAGCATTCAATTCTATTAGTAGAAAACATTGCTACACGATCGCCTTTAGATATACCCTCGTTTAATAAAACGCGTGCTAATTGATTTGCTCTTAAGTTAAGATCATTAAAAGTATAAATGTTTTTTTCAATGTTATCAAATAAAATAAAGCTTCCCGGTTTGGCGTTAAAATAGCACGCTTTTCAGCCCAATCGCCTATCCATTTAAATTCAGTTGGAATTGAAAACTTTCCAGCTTTAAACATTGTGGAAATCACCTAAACAGCTCTATATATAGGCCATTTTCTCCAAACATAGGCAAACAATATTTCAATCCAAAGGAACCATAAAAGAAATGGAGTAGGATTCATTTGCCAGAAATTTGTTTTATCACCAAATAACACTGGTGATAATAGATAATATCCAAGAAAAGTTAATGTTCCAATGCCTATAACCAACAAAAATCTAAAAAGAAAATTCTTCCATTGAGTATATTTTTTTGGCCAATTGTCAAAGAATAAAGATACTAATACCACAGCACAGACGAGAAATATTGCATATGTAATACTCATCATATACCAACCTTTAAGTCTAGTTACTGGATCCGGTGGTATTCCTCCAATCGCAACAAAAAAGGGATCAAAAAGATTCTGGACGATACTAGGGAAGAAATAAGAAACGAGTAGACCTAATAATGTACATGAAATAAATGCAATGATTCCCATAAACGGTTGTTTTCTACCTAATTTACTCCATGGCCAGTATTCAAATACCATAAGTGTAAGAAGGGAAAAAAAAATTAACCATTGTGTCCATCCTAATGAAAAAGCGTAACTGGGAAAGGAAGTTATCGGCTTAACTGCGCTAGCTTCAGATGTAGCTAATCTTTCACCTGCAGGTAAAAATAACAAAAACCAAACAATTAAAGTTATTGCATTTCCAATAATCCAAATTATAATACCTCGTTTAGGTTGTTTTATCTTAAAAAATGGCCAATACATAGTACCAGCAACCCAGAGGACGCCAAAAGAAAAACAAGAACCACTTAAAGCCCCAAAAATCGAAGCCCCAACAAACCATGCTATATAAGGATTTGTAATTTCACTACTGTAAATTGAATTAAAAAATGGAAGCAATACTAAAGCGAAAATAATAATAATTACCGCATTAATTGCAGTTCCAACAAGCCCCACTTTCCATGGAGTTCGAAACCAATTATAGTAAGGCCAATTTTCAAACCAAATTGCCCAAACTACCCCAATTAACCCAAATCCACCAATAACAGTTGCCCATGCGGTTATTTCCATGTCCCATAATGGTAAAGGATTATGTAAACGTGGATCGAAGAAAACCCACCAAGTAATCAAACTTATTAAGAAAACGATTAAAATAGAAAGCAATCCTGCTTTTGGTTGCTTATAACGAGCCATTACAATTAAAGGTGCCTCGTCTGCTGAAGGGATTCCAATTTTTTCTCCTGCTAAAGCCATAGTTTTACCCTACTTTATTTTCAATATAAAAAAATTAATTTAATAACTAATAATAAATTGCTTCTATGATATTTAATAATATTTTCACTCAAATTTGAATTAACTCATAATCAGTCGATCCGATTTTATTTTGAAGAGCTGCTTCAAATTGCCTAATTGGATTTAGCATCCCGAGCATAGCCTTAAATTTCTCAACCCCTTTTTCTAATGGTTTTGTCCATTGACCATCTTGTTTTAAAATTGGAAGCCCTGGAGCCTTAGTTTCAGCATCAAAACAAGCCTTATCTATAGCAACTGGGTCTGAAGAACCAAAAATACCTAGATCAGGAACAACTACCATTCCGGGATTAGGTACGCAATCACACATGAGAGGGATATCCAACGCAAAATTAATATAGCGGATATTCTTAGCACCAAAAGAACTGATAACAGCTGTAGCACTATCGATGAATCGATCTGTAAATTCATTAATTTCATTCCTTTTGGGCTTCTTAATTGCTCTTTTAATTGGACAATTCAAAAAACACATAAAACACCCGTAACAAAGCTCAGCATCTATAAAAGCCTTCTCATTTTCGATTTTGATTGCTTTTACTGGACAGGAGCTAATACATTCTTGCTTACATTGAGAGATATCACATTTTCTTTCGTTTATTTTTAACATATCATCTGCGTGGGCTAAATGCTTATTATGTTTTGTTACGCATCCAATTCCAAGTTGTTTTAGTGCACCACCAAATCCTGCTTGAGGATGTCCTTTAAAATGAGAAATAACTAGAAGCTTATCATAATTGTACAGATATTTCGCAACCGAAACGCTTTTTAATGTTATTCCGTTAATTTCTATAATTTTTCTTTCGATTCCTTTTTCCCCATCAATAAATTTGAGTGGAGCTCCAACTATGGTTACATCATACCCATGTAATTTAGCAATTGCTTGGTGCTCTGAAGCGTTTTTCCTATGACCTATACAAATCGAGTAATTATCGTGAATTTCTATTTTTTCAAGATGATTCCCACCACCTTGAGTTTCAACTAAGGTTGGAATTGCTCCTAAAAATTTAACGGCTTTGACTACTTCATGTACATAATCGTGCCGTAAATAATGAGTGTTCAGGGCTTCCCCTACGTGGACTTTAATCGCAACTTTATCTCCCGATTTAATATTATCTAAAATTTTATCCAAAATAAGTCGAGTTTTTACTAATTTGTTTGTTACCATATTTTTTGAAGTATTATTTAACGCGGCTATTTCGTTGGGAGGTGCCCAGTATACAATAGTATTATCCGACAAGATAAATTTTGTTCAATTGTTAGTTTAATAAGAAATTAATATTTTTATATTAAAGGAACAATTTAATCTATTAAAAATAAAATCATTGTTTTTTTTTAATCATGAATGAAAATAAACGCTCAAAAAATTATACGAATGGCACCATTGGTTTTCTACTACTTTTGATAGTTTTAATTGCATTATTGGCATGGATAACTTATGGTACATTCGATGGTATAATAGGTACTCTTGCATTTACAATTGTTGGTATGTTAAATGTGTTTCCTTGGTTTATACCATTCGTAGGAATTCCACTAGGAATTTTAGACACTCTTGGGATTTTTGGTTTTGGAATGTATAATATAACTTTAAATATTGCTCATTTGAGTTCTAGCTGGATGACGGTTGTTTGGTTTTGGATAATAGGGATTCTTGGGAGTATTATAGATATTATACTAATGTATGTCGCAATTTCGAGGTTAAAAAAATTAAAATACCGGAAAAAAGAACCTCACTCGAATTATGCTCTAGTAAATTGCAGCATTATCGATGGAAATATTAATAATCCTGTAATCAAAAAGGGAGTAGTGCTTATTAAAAATATCGTGGGAGAAGGAGAAATTCCTGGTTTAATTAATGGCGTAGGAACTGATGAAGAGATTGAAATTCCTGATGATTATAAGGTTATTGATTTAAATGACGGATTTGTTTTACCAGGTTTAATAAATGCTCACTGTCATTTAACAGGGAGTGGTAAACCTATGAAAATCATGAATTTGAGTGATAAGGCTCAAGAAAAATTAGCAATAGTAATGAAAACGTGGATCGGTAAAAAGATACTCAAAAACATGATGATTAAAAATACTACCAATGCTTTAAATGCTGGAGTGACGACTTTGAGATCTATGGCGGATCCATTCTATCTAGATTTAGAACTTAGGAACGAAATCGACAATGGAAAGTATTTAGGACCAAGATTAGTATGTGCTGGGATGGGTATCTGTATAACTGGAGGTCATGGTGGATTAATTG
>JAGXNP010000064.1 GCA_019894885.1 Promethearchaeota archaeon
GATTCGTATTCTGGTTCCAACTCTGTTTCTGGCTCTGGTTCGGGAGTAGGTTCGTATATTGGTTCATTTTCTGGTTCAGGAATGGGTTCGTATTCTGGTTCCGGTTCTGGTTCAGAAATAGGTTCATATTCTGTTTTTGGCTCTGGTTCTGGAGTGGATTCATATTCTGGTTCCAACTCTGGTTCTGGAGTGGATTCGTATTCTGGTTCCAACTCTGTTTCTGGCTCTGGTTCGGGAGTAGGTTCGTATATTGGTTCATTTTCTGGTTCTGGAATGGGGTCGTACATTGGTTCCGGTTCCGATTCTGGTTTTTGCTTTTTTGTTTTACTCGTTCGTTTCGGTTGGATTTTTTTTTCAGAAGATACCTGAATAATTGTAAAGGGATTAGTTTCTGGTTGTATCATTTCAGGTCCTAAAAATATTACTTTTGGTTTAACTTTTTTGTTGTCAATATGTAACTCTAGTTCAAAATTTCCCGGAGTGAGGAAGTCTAATCCGTCAATATCACTTTTTATTGTGGTATTCCACTCAATTGTTTTTCCCCCTGTAATCTTGATTTTATCTTTAGATTCTGATTTAAGCTTTTTAGTGATTAAAACTTTAGCCTGACATATTATCTTTCCTTGAAAATCGTTTTCTTTTTTTCCTTTAGTTGTCCATCTCAAGTGAAAACCATCAGACTGTTTCCATAAAACATATCCTAAAAATTGACCAGAACTAAAATCAGTGCGACCCTTTATTTCTTTTACATACATTTTTAATCCTTTGAAATTATGAATTAATTTCAGATAAATTATGTAAGATTTTGTTAATAAATTTTTACTAAACGAAAAAGTATTTGAGATACACACTGTTCTATTTCTTAATAAAAAAAGGTTTAGGTATCATTATTGGGGATTACAGGGATACGCCCTCGTTTCAATATGGAGACGCAGATAGATGTGAAAATCTATTTTCTTATCGTGTTTGGTCTATATTCATGCTTTCCTTTTGTCGTTTATTTTTTATATCTATTTTCGAGAGAGCTTTTCAAAATTATATTTATTTCTATAAAGATGTAAACGAGAGTATGTAAGGAATAATAAGTTCAACACCTTTAATTGCATATATTTTTGGTCCTATTCTTGACCACTTAATTACAAAAAACTAAGAATATTAATCTCCATAGGTGATGTGGATAATATGAATGGAGATAATTAAAATTAAAATTATTAGATTAGTGTGTACTTTAAACAAGGTCCTTCTAAGCTTTTTTGGTTTTTTTAACTTTTTAAGTACCACCTTTATTATAATACCAGTAGTTCCAAAAAATATGTAAAGACTAGCAGTTGTTAAACCTAATATAGCTTTGATATTGTCTTCCCCTATTAACAACGTTCCGTGGATAGTCAAAAGAATTAAGGCGGTAAACCCGGCAAAATAATGTAAGAGAGAAAGCGGTTCTTTAACTTTTAAAAATACCTTCTGAATTTTTGCAAACCGTTCTTCAAATTTATCGTTTTTGGGTAAGATTTTCTTTGAATTGATGAAAGTCTGATAAAAAGCTACATATATGATTGATACCGAAAATAAACCAATCGCAACAACACCGAAATTTTTAGCATTATCCTTAAAGTCATCTTCATCTTCACCATTAGCAACAGTTTTCATAGAAACAGATGTTAATACTAAAGCAAAAATCATTAATATAAGAACTACTTTTAAATAGCGCTTATTGAGAGCTTGGAGTTCGATTTTATCGTAGAACATATTTTTATTATTTTACTGATTTAAAATCTTAGTTTTTCTTGATATATAATTAAGTCTACAATAATTCAAAATTTTTTAAATAACTACTGAAAGTATGATGAAAGAAAAAATTTATTGATTTTAAGTTCAAATTCTAACTAGAAAAAGTCTAAACCAATAATTTATTCCTATAGATACAAAAAAAAAAGGATTTAATATTTTATTTTTTCTCTATGTTCTTCTTTATTCTGACGAGAATTATTGTTGATATAAACCAAATTGTTGTAACCAGTAAAATTAATGGATAACTATCTATTTCAGGTGTTGTAGTATCACCATTTCCATCAGAAGGGGGTAATTTTTTTATTATATATTCTTCGTCAGAAGCGATATTTCCCGCTATATCCTCAATATAGAATTTTAAAATTAATTCTCCTTCCGGAAGGGCATTCCAAGCTGCTTGATTTATTGTTCCATTTACAGTAAATGTGTACTTAGTCAAACTTTCATTAATAGTATACCACATTTCCACTAAATTTGCTTCACCAAATTCTACAATAAAATTAGGCGCGGTTGTGTTAAATTCCGCACCAGTTTGGGGAGCAATAATCGAAATAATAGGTAATAATGTATCTTTATAGACTGATACTGATACAGAATTCAGGTTTCCTAATGTATCATTTGCATAAAATGTGATACTTATTAAACCATTTAAGGCGTTGTTCCAAGCATCTGTGTTAAGGGATTCATTAGCTGTAAAAATATACTTAGTAACTCCGCTATTTACGGTATACCATGTTGTATTTAAGAGATAATCACTGACTTCTACATTGAAAGCAGGTGCAGTAAACGCAAAAATATCATACAGATTTGGGTTATTTACATGTATATTAGGTGCTCCTGTATCCTTAATTACTGTCACTGATGAGGAATTTACGTTACCCACAGAGTCATTAGCATAAAAAGTGATAAAATTTGGACCATCAGATAAGGCATCCCACAATCCTTGATTGACACTTTCATTTGTTGTAAATAGAACTTTTAGCATTCCATTATTCAATGTATACCACATAGCCTCTAAATTAGGATCTTTAATACTTACATTAAATGTTGGGGCAGAACTTTCAAAGATTTCAGATGGTTGAGGTGAAAGAATTTTAATATTAGGAGAATCATACCAGATTGGATAATTATCTTGATCTCCACCAGAATCACCTCCAATTATATAAGGAGTATCACCAATCCCATTATCATCAGCATCAACACCAGAATAATTACTCCAAAAATTTCCAATCGTTCCATTGTCCCAATCATTATTATGTCCGCTATCATAAGCTTGAATGCCATTATCAATAAACCAGTTGAGATAGATTTGATTGCCTTGGGGATGAAAAGTATCCATAATTATTCCGTAATTAATATTGTCTTTGATTATATTATTAGTAATGAGAGAACCCAACACATTAAAAGACATTCGAATTCCAATTTTACTTTCGCTTAAATTATTATTGATAATAACATTATCGTAGGTGAAATCGTCGTAGAGATAGATAGCATTTCTATTATTATTAGTTATTTCATTGTTAGAAACAATATTGCCATCACTATGCTGAATAAATATTCCAGACATCTCGTCAAAATTATAAGTTCCCCATCCGTTATATTTAATAATATTATTTGTAATGTTATTGCCATCTGAATCATAATTAATGTGAATCCCAAAATAATCATTATTAATTAATGTATTATTTGCAATTTTATTTCCCCCACAGCCATCCCACAAAAAAACACCACCGACATTATTATCTCTTAAAATATTTTCCACTATTGTATTATTATCGCTATTGTTGTCTAAGTATATCCCATATCTACCATCATAACAAGTATTATTGGTTAGAAGTCCATTATTTACATTATCTATTAATAGATTGCCATGTAGGCTGTCTGTGAACGAATTGAAAAGAGTACAATTTCTAATTATAAAATAAGCAGTTTTCGAATGTAAGATTTTGAGACATGAACCTGCATCTTGACCATCTATAGTGACATTTTCTATTAGATATGGATCATTCCAAGTACCAGAGCCACTACACCAATCATAAGTGGCTGCTGTATAAGACCAGTTCTTCGTAATATCACTGTCATCAATAAGTATTAGAGTGCCTGTAAGATCCCAATATCCAGCGGTCTTTAAGTTTATTTTATTATTATTGTATGCATCTTCAGTGTTAGTGCTTTTATTAATATGAAAACTGTAAAAAGTTGCTAGTGATAAAACAAGTATCATACCAAAGAAAAGAACGCATTTTTTCGTTTTCCAATTATTTTTCATTTAAATTTCGCCAATAATTTTAATTATTGATGAATGTAAATCTGTTAAGATATTATTTAACTTTTTTGTAATATTGTCTTATCAAAACTTCTTTTAGAAGAAATTAAGAATCATAAAAAATTATTCTAAGTGTGTTAAACGACCTAGATAATCTATTTAGAATCGATAAAACAAATATTCATTTAGCGGGAATAGTTGCTGCCAGAGCATATTTTGAAGCTGATGATTTTTCTTATTCCTCTAAAGAACCCTCTAAACAAATGAAATTTTTGATAAAATTAATGAGTTTAACATTTCGTATCTCTTTAAAATTTGGTAATGTTTACGCTCCAACTAAAAATATCGAAGGAGTTGCCGCTTGGTTGCCTCATGATAAATTAAATCTATCAAATTGGCAATATATACGACATGGAGCTCTTTCCATAGCTATTGGACCAGGAAAAGATGTTTTAAAAAAACTTATGCGATATAGTAACTTAGCTAGGAAAAAACATAAACAACATGCTAATTTTCCTCACATGTATCTATATAATCTTGCGATAGACCCACAATATCAAGGAAATGGTTATGCTAGCAAATTAATAAAACCTATGCTTGCTAAACTTGATGAAAACAATTTACCTTGTTATTTGGAGACGCACAAAAGAAATCTGGTAATGTATGAACATTATGGATTTGAAGTGGTCGAATGTATTTCGCGACCTGAATATGATTCTGATATGTGGTTGATGATGAGATATAATAAATAACAACCTTAGTATATTTTTATTTTAAATCTCTTCCTTCTTCAAATGCTTTCTGATTTAGGACCAAAAGATCTCCGGCAAAATGCTGATTTATTGATTCGTTAATAAATTCTTCACTAATTGGCAAAAATCTTAAAATGTACCCCAAAATTATCGTATTTATAATTTTTAGATTCGTAAATTTTGCAACAATTTCCATTACTGGAATAAAATTAATATAGTCCGAAATCTCATTTAGGACTTTTAATAAATATTCTTCTGAAGGATAATCATTAATTTGAGATTTTTTTTCATAAGTTGCTACTATTAACTTAGAACTACGATCAAGTTTTGCATATTCTAACACATCTAAAATGCAGGCTTTTTCAGTAGCGATTATCATATCTGCTGATCCTATAATAGGAATCGGGGCTACCATCTTTTCTCCAAAACGGAGGAAGCAAGTCACATTTCCCCCCCTCTGGCTGAGTCCATGTTTTTCAGAAGTTATTACTTTATACCCTTTTTTCACTAAACTACTTCCTAAAATTCGTAAAAACCTAATTAAACCTTGTCCCCCTAAACCTGTAATTACGATTATATAATTATTAGTATTCGTTGTTATCTCCTCCCAATATTGCATTGTTTGGACATATTTCTTCACAGATGCCACAGCCAAGGCATTCATTTGAATTGATTTGAGCTCTATCGTCTTTTTCATTTAACGCGGGGCAGTAAAATTGAGTGTAGCATATACCGCAATTAGTACATTGTCCTCCATCTATATACCTTACTTCCAGTGTGTTTCTTTGAATATATTTCTGGGTACATTCATCCTCAATTACAATAACATGTATGTCTCTTTTTTCTAAAACACTATGACCTTTTTCATAAATTAAATCACTCAATCTGTCAGAATATTTCCCTTCAATGCGTTTTTGATGCTTTATTATGCTGATATTTGCTCCAGTACCTTGTAGAAACTTTCCTAAATCTATTTGCTTCTTAAAACTTCCCTCCTGATAGTAGCGAGGGTCACTTCCTGGATGGTGTTGTTGACCTGTCATACCGATCCAACCATTATCTAAAATTAGTACTAAAATTGGGGCTTTATTATGAATCCCATTTAATAGTGCCGGTATTCCAGAATGAAAAAAAGTACCATCTCCAATAATTGCAATATTCAAGCTGTCGTCTGTATGAGCAACTCCCTGAGCTAGAGCGATACTCGATCCCATGCAGTACTTCACATTAGCAAAAGAATACGGTGGGAAAGATAGAAGTGTATAGCAGCCAATATCTTGATAAAAATAAATTTCTTTTCCCAAGTCCGATTTCAATTTTTTAACCGCTTTCTTTAAAGCATATCCAATTGTACCATAAGGACAGCCAGGGCATAATACGGGTCTTCTTCGAACTGTTTCGTATCTTTTGTCTTTAATTTGATTTAGATTTATTTTTGGTGTTAGATTAGTGATTTTCATTAACGCAAGAGCAATTTCAGTTGGATTTAACTCCCCAACAAAATTCAGTAATGAACTTTCTTTTGAATAAGAAAATGGATCTTTCCCGAGTATTTTGGTTTGAACGCAATTCTTTTGAGCAATCGCTAAAACTTCTGTTTCGATGTACGCGTCATTTTCTTCTACGACAAAAACTTTTTTAAACTGTTTAAGGAACGCAACGATCCTTCTTTCAGGAAGAGGGTTTATAAAACCAAGTTTAAGAATCGGTGCTTTTATGTTAAAAAATTCTAGGGCTTCAATTACATAAGAATACGATACACCACTTGTAATTATTCCTAAATTGAAATTATTTGACTCATTTTCAAATTCCACTCTATTTAAGGAACTATTCTCTGATATTATTAATGCTCGATTCATCCTATTATATATCTGATCTTGTTTCAAATCTAAGAAATAGAGTCTTGACGCGACATTTACCTCAGGCGATAAATCAAAACTCTCATCAATTTCAGGTTGTATAATTTCTCCTAGTTTAACATTGCTCCTTGCGTGAGCTACCATTGTCACCAACCGTAAAATAACAGGAATTTTTAATTCCCTTGAAATTTCAAACGCACTTTTTGTATAATCCAAACATTCTTGAGGATTACTTGGTTCCAGAGCGGGTATTTTTAATAGCTTCAAGTAATACCTTGAATCCATTTCTACGGCACTTGAATACTGTTGAGGATCGTCAGCAACTAAAACAACTATAGCGGAGTTTTTATTTTTAGGATGTGTAGTAGCAAGAGCGAAGAATGCATCTGAAGCGACATTTAACCCTACATTTTTCATACCAACCATAGCTTTTGCCCCTCGAGCATAAGCAGCACCCGCAACCTCAATTGCAATCTTCTCGTTAACGCTACTTTCTACCCAATTCAATCCTGCCTCTTTAAATAGTATCGTAAAAATTTCTCCAACTTCAGAACTAGGTGTACCTGGATAATAGGTGTAGACATTTATGCCACTTTCTAAAGCACCACGAGCAATAGCAGCGTTCCCTAGAAGAAAAAGTTCTCCACCGGATTTGCCTTTTAAGATTTTGAGATATTCCATTCTCATGAGAAACTACATCCTTACTAATTAATAATTAAGCAGTACTTTCATTTGCATTAAACTTTTATATAAATAAAACAAATGCATTTCATCGTAGTTGAAATGAATTCTATTAAAATCGATAAATTATAAGAGAAAAAATTAACATAAGCTTGAGAGGTGTAAAAATTGGTTAAATTCAAAAGAGGTCACCTTTATTATCCAATAATTCCTATCCATAAAGTTTTAGAGGATACTGCTGAAAGATTTCCTGAAAAACTAGCATTTCTTTACCCTATGGAAATGACTTTCAAACAGTTTAAAGAGCAAGCAGACATATTCGCTACAGCATTAAAAAAATTAGGCGTGAAAAAAGGCGATAGGGTTGCCTTATATGCCCCCAATTCAATCCAATGGGAAATTGCGTTTTATGGGTTAGAGAAAGCGGGTGCAATAATGGTTCCCATGAATCCCTTATTTAAAGAAACTGAAATCAAATACGAAGCTAACGACTCTGGAGCAGAAACAATCGTGGTTTTTCAGCCACTATACCCAACTCTGGCTGCAATCAAAGATAAAACAAACCTTAAAACCGTTATAATAATTGAATCAAGCGAAACCAATGAACCTTTAACAAAATTGGAGGGAACGATAGGATGGTCAGAACTAATGAAAAATACAAAACCGGATCCTCCAGAATATGAATTCAACCCTAAAGAAGATCTTGCAGCACTGGTGTATACAAGTGGAACCACAGGTCTACCAAAAGGAACAATGCTCACACACTACAATATGGTATCGAATGTAGTCCAAGCAAGTCCAATGTTCGAGTTATGCGAATTTGACATCGCCATGACTGTGCTACCACTATACCATATCTATGGCCTTAGTGTTTGTATGAACCAAGCGATTTGGTTAGGTGCATCACAGGTTGTAACACCTCGATTCGTGGTAAAAGAATTTTGTGAATTGGTAGAAAAATATAGAGTTACATACAGCCTATGTGTACCGCCAATATTCCTCGCAGTAGTTAGACATCTCGAAGAACCGGGAGTTAAAGGATACGATTGGGAAGATCTTAAAGTTGTTAATAATGGTGGAGCCCCTATCCCGCTCGAACTTCTTGAAAAGTTTTATAAATTAGCAAAAAAGAATTGTAACGCTAAAAATGTAACCATTCAACACGGATGGGGATTAACCGAAGCTTCTCCTGTAGTTGCCGTTAATCCTATGTCTCGACCTAAGATGGAATCCCAAGGAACTCTAATTCCCGATACTTTTCATAAGATAATTGACTTAGAAACGAATGAAGAACTGCCTACACGTGGAGATGTTGGTGAGCTAGTAATAAAGGGACCTCAAGTTATGAAAGGCTATTGGAACCGACCAGAGGCTACTGAAGGTGCCTTTTGGACAGATCCTAAAACCGGAGAAAAATGGTTAAGAACGGGAGATATGGCATACATAGACGAAGAAGAATACGAACACCTCCTTGATCGGATAAAAGAAATGATTAAGTACAAAGGCTGGAGTATCGCACCTGCAGAACTTGAAGACTTACTATTTAAAAATCCTCATGTTTTTGACGCTGCAGTTATAGGCAAACCATCTAAAGAATTAGATATAGGAGAAATTCCGAAAGCTTTCATCATTTTAAAAACAGAGTCGAAAGGAAAAGTCCTTGAACAAGAAATCATAGATTGGGTTGCTGAAAGGATTTCTGCTTATAAAAAAATTCGAGAGGTTGAATTTGTTGACGAAATTCCAAAATCTGGCTCTGGAAAGATATTACGGCGTGAACTCGTCGAGCAAGAAAAAATTAAGCTTGGATTATTGAAAAATTAAAATTTATCAATATTTCTTAAGCTCGTTTTAGATTTGTATAAAAAAAAAATAAAATTATTTAGCTCCCGGATCATTTTGCATAATTCCGGACATAACACCTTCAGAATCTTTAAAGTAAGCTAACCAGCCCACACCAGGGACTGCGTGTTTTGGTCTCACTATTTCACCACCTTTACTTTCAATTTTCTTAATTATATCATCAATATCATATACTTCAATAGTGTTTACTACTTTTGGGAAGCCTTCTTCTCCGTAACCTAATCCTCCATCGATCCCTGGTTCGTTTTCGTCACCAGTCATTATAAGCCAATAATCCATAGGACCATTCCATTTCTGAAACCTCCAACCAAATATATCTTCATAAAAAGATATCGTCTTATGAACATCCTTTACATTCATTTCGAAATGCACTAATCTCGGCATTAAAAACACCTCTTATGTTTTCACATTATGACACTACAGCTAATTATAAAAAAGTTTTTCTTATAATATAAAAATTCACTCCCAATATATACGAGCGAATAATTGCGGAACATACCAACAATTACCCCATCCTCTGCATCTTGTGACTTTATTAATGTCCTCTGCATTTACCTTTCCTTTTTATCCGCTGCTCTTAATATAAAGAAACCTATTAACCCTCCTATAATAAATGGGAGAATTATTTGAAGCCATAATAATTCAATTGGGAGTAAGTACGTAGGAGGAGGGTGTTGCGGGTTTGATGGTAATGTTCTTAAATAATAGGAAAAAGAAGAACTAATCCAATTATAAGACCACGCAATAAAAGTAGCAATTCCTAACCATTTATTATATTTATAGATTAGAGGTTTTCTGAAATATGATAAGTAAGTTTTCAAGATAACTATGACAGCAATTGCAAAGCTAGGCCACACATGAAAGTTGAAACTAAAATCAAGTATTTCAAAAGGGGGTACTCCAAAAAATATAGCTCCAATAAAGCCCGCAAGTCCAGCAAACAAACCTAAAAAGTATAAAGTTGTCGCAAATCCACCAAAAGCCCTATGAGCCCGAAATAATACATCATTTGTTTTTAATAGCGATATCTTTTTCTTCTTATAGCCTGCGTATGCTCCAGTTGCTGCTTGTACTGTAGCACATAAACACCCTAGCATAGTAACAATTGTGTTAAATTCAGCTGGAGTATATGTAAGTCCTGCCATATTTAGTCGAATCCTTAATTTTTGATAAAACTCGTTTAATTAAGCATAGGTTTTAGGTCTTAAATTTTTTTTTAATTATCAATATTTTTTATAATCCTTTGGATTAGTGCTAAAAATTTTTAAACATTATTCAAGGAGAATTATGAACCAAGGTTTAGTTTTTTTTGGTGATACTTACTTTTTTGCGGATTATTTTTTTCTACATAAAATTTATAATTTGCTATCCTTTTTTCTAAGCTTAATTTAAAGGAATTATTAATATGTAATTTGTTTAAGACCTCGTTTAAGATTTGAAAACTCGTGAAAGCAACTTTAGTCTTTATTAATGGAATGTTTAAAGACATTTTTGAATACATTTCGCTTAACAATTTTAGAGATAATTCTAAATGAGGTATTAGGTTTTCTTCACTCTCGTAATAATCTTCTCCTTCGAGAATTCTTGATTTAATAACTTCGACGCGAGGATATTTTTCGTAGGCGTAACCTCTTATACCTAATTTTAAACTCGCAGCTAATGTTGAACAAGTCCCCCCAAAGGGATCTAAGACTGTTTTTGCATTTGGAACCATTTTAATACATTTATACGGGAGCCCTATTGGAAATGGAGCTTCGTGACCTTTTTTAATCGTTGCTCCTGTTGTTTTTATGTAGGGAATCAACCACACATTGCCAGGATCTCTTAAATCTGTGTCAGAATATCTCCCAATGTTGGATTTATCTGTGTACGGCATCCCTATCGCTTTTGAGTCAATATTATACTCTTTAGTATTTTTTGCGAAGAGGAAAATATGTTCCCAGAGATTATTTAATCGTCGATTTCCTCCTGATGGAGTGTAGTGCCCTTTCCCAAGAAAGGATTTAACCCAAATAATATCTTGAATTCGCTTCCAGGACGCCTTTTCAGCAGACTTAGCGACTTTTTCAGATTTCCCTTGATCTCCCGCAGAATCACCAATATTCAGAAAGAATAAAGCACTGCTTTTTGCTACTCTATAACATTCAGACCAGATGGTAGTTAAGAAAGAGTAATATTCTGTATCTACCATCTTATCATTATGGAACTCACCAAAATCTGAAGAATATGTTTTTCCACGATTGTAAGGAGGAGAAGTTATTACTACATCGATAGATTCATCCTCTAATTCAGACATGTATTCTGCCGATTTGAAAAAAACCGTCTGATTCTTAAGTTCTAACTTTCGCACGCTACTGTCGCTATTTTTTTCTTTTAGTGACACATTTCATCCTTCTTTTATCGTTATGCTCAATTTGAGAGTAAATTTGTATAAAATCTATAAATCAAGTGTTTTAAAATCCTTTCTAATATTTTAATAGGAAATCGCAATATAATTAGTTGAGCCTTATGCTGTTAATAAGGTAAAAATACGAGAATTATTGATTTTTCAGTTTATGCATTTGAGATTAAGGTAGAGAGCGAATAATTTAAAAAACAGTGAATTCTCTTAAACTATAAATACCAATTAATAGTTGGATTCAAATGCAAGATATTTCTTATGTAAAAAACATTACAATAATAGGGACAGGAATACAAGGCCATGCAATCGCCCAAGTAGCGCTGATGGCTGGTTTTAGTAAGGTGATCCTTAACGATCTTAGCATAGAATTAATCAATAAGGCCGTGGATAGAATTGTCAACGATCCCAGGACTGGTTTAAAAGTTCTTGAAAAATAAGGGCAATTAGAAGATAAAATTACAACTGAAATCCTCGTAAAAAGGTTAGTAAAAGAAGTAAACTTACAAAATGCTGTTGAAAATGTAGATTTTGTTATTGAAGCTGTTCCTGAAATTATGAACATTAAAAAAGAGGTCTTTAGAAAATTAGGGCAATATTGTCCCGAACATACAATATTCGCTACTAATACCTCAACAATGGGTATCACAGAAATTGGAAAAGCTTCGGGACGCTCTGAAAAGGTCATCGGAATGCATTTTTTTTGCACCACTCGAAAATAAATTAATCGAAATCACGAAAGGAGAAAAAACTTCAGAAGATACTCTAAAAATTGCGACAGAAGTTGGCCATAAGTTACCAAGCTTAGAGGGAAAAAGATTACTTATTGAACTTCAAAGAGAATCTCCTGGATTCATCGCAAATAGAATCGTAGGCACTATTGAAATATATATAAATTGGCTTATTGAACAAGCTATCGCTAGAAATATCCCCTTTGAGCAACTCGATGCTGATGTAATCGATTTTATGCCTATGGGTATTTTTTGCTTATGTGATTATATAGGAATAGACACGGTTTTTAACGCGATGAAATACTTTGAAGAAACTCTGTCTCCGGACTTTAGCCCCCACGAAATGTTTACGAAACTTATTAATGAAAACAATCTGGGACAAAAGACCGGTCGGGGCTTCTATGATTGGTCTCAAAATAAGGAGCCTAATATAGATCGCTCAAAAACAGCAGGTCTGGTCGATATCGAACTCCTAATAGCAATCCAATTAAATGAAGGCTGTAGGCTGCTAGAAGAAGGCTGTGTTAGTAATTATAAAATAATTGATAAAGCTGTATCAACCGGTTATCGTTCGCCTGGTCCCTTCTCTATGGGTAAAAAGAACTATAAACAACTTGTTGTGAAATTAGACGAGTTCGCAGAATTAACAGGGAGAAAATATTTAAAACCGTGCAAATTGATGAGATCCGGCGGTTTTCTTGATATGAGGAAATGACGAAGAACATCAATACATTAAAGACTTCACAGATTTTCTTCTTTGTATAAATAAAAAGTTATATAAAAGAATATAATTTTGAGGAAATTAGAGATTATAATAAATACATTTAATAATATTCAATTGCTAATTAATATCTAATAAGAATATTTACTCTTTTTATTTGAGGAGGTATAAAATGAATAAAGAACTCGACCTTAAGGAGGAATCATTATTATCGTGCCCATTTACTCGGCCGTGCCATCTTCCAAAGGATAAAGAAATTTGTGTTTTTCCTAATTACAAAATGTGTTCAGAATATCAAGCGGGGTTAAATAAACTTAAATCTACTTCTAAAGTATTGCATTAATAGTATAAAGGTCTTATTTTATAGCGTTTTATCTCATATTAATGATTTCAAGTTTATTTAATATGCGACATTTAATTTAGATATTCAAATATCAAATTTAATTTAATGAAAAAAAATGGCTAGACCTAAAGTAGTATTACCCGAAAATGGAATCCCTGAAGAAAAACTTCTCAAAAAAATGGAAGAAATACGGGAAGACGACATAAATTGGAAGGATGGAAAGGTTTGGAGCCTTGTATATCACGCTTCAGAAAAGCACACAGAAATGCTTAAAAAAGCCTCTTCTATGTTTTTTTCTAAGAACGCCCTTAGTCCCTTGGCTTTTCCCAGTTTAAAGAAGTTTGAAACGGAAGTGATTTCCATGGTAATTGACTTGTTTGGAGGAGATAACAGGTGTTGTGGGAGTATGACATCAGGTGGAACAGAAAGTCTTTTAATGGCAGTAAAAACATATAGGGATTGGGCACGGGAAAAATTTCCACATATAAAGGAGCCTGAGATGGTTGTACCTAGCTCAGCACATCCATCCTTTGACAAAGCAGCAGATTATTTTGGCGTAAAATTGGTTAAAGTACCCGTGGATAAAGAAACACATCGAGCAGATGTAAAAGCTATGGAAAATGCTCTAACTAAGAACAGTATATTGATGGTTGGTTCTGCGTGTGATTTTCCAAGAGGGGTAGTAGATCCCATTTCAGAACTCGCGGCTATTGCTCGAGAACGTGGTATTGGAATGCATGTTGATGCGTGTCTTGGAGGGTTTATGCTTCCCTTTGTGAAGAAACTTGGTAATAATGTTCCTGATTTTGATTTATCAGTACCAGGAGTATCCTCTATTTCGGCAGATGTCCACAAATATGGATATGGAGCAAAAGGTGCTTCTACAATATTGTATCGCAAAGAAAGAGTTTGGAAACATCAATTTTCAGTCTATACAGACTGGTCAGGTGGCATTTATATATCCCCTTCTATGAGAGGTACTCGACCTGGTGGACCAATTGCTGCTGCATGGGCTTCAATGAAAGCTTTAGGAAACGATGGTTATTTAAAGTTGGCTAAAGTCGTCATGAAGGCTACCAAAGAATTGATTGATGGAATTAATCAAATTCCTGAACTATATATTATAGGAGCCCCTGTGATGAGCGTTTTCTCCTTTACATCCGACTCTTTGGATATCTATAATTTAGGAGATATTATGGATAAGAAAGGATGGCATTTAGACAGAATACAATTCCCAAATGCTTTACATATGATGGTTAATCCACACCATGCCAGTATTGTAGATACATTCTTGAAGGATCTTAAGGAAGCTGTTAAAGAAATAAAAG
>JAGXNP010000065.1 GCA_019894885.1 Promethearchaeota archaeon
CCTTAAGCATTTCTGGTTCTTCGTCTGCTCCTATATTGATATGAATCGAAACCCCATCAGCACCCATTTTTAGAGCACGTTCTACGGAGCATACAATTACTTTTTTATTCGGATCAGGTGCTAAGCTAGTTGCACCAGATAGATGAATAATTAATCCGATATCTTTTCCATATTGTCTGTGACCCGCTCCAACCATGCCAGAGTGTTCAATTACAGCGTTAGCGCCTCCTAAAGCAACTTTATCAACCATTTCAGCTAAGTTCTCCAATCCTTTAATAGTTCCTACGGTTAAGCCATGATCCATAGGGATTATTATAGTTTTTTTACTCTTCCTATCAAATAATCGTTCAAGTCTAATACTCTTTCCTTGGTTTGACATAGTTATAATTCAATTTGAGATACACTTAAGTTATTGATAATAAATGACAATAGAAATATAAAATTATACCTCTGATGGTTTAGAATTAAATCACCAAGGTCTTTTTATAGTCGTAGCTCTACTCATTTCAGATTTATCGGGATGATCTAAATTGTAATGAATTCCCCGACTTTCTTTGCGTGAGATGGCGCTTACAATTATAATTTTTGCCACTGTAGCTAGATTTCTAAGCTCAACGAGATTTTTTTCTATTTTAAAATCCCAATAATATTGATCGATTTCATCTTGCAGCATGTTAATCCTTTTTTTAGCGCGCTGAAGCCGCTTATTAGTCCGGACGATTCCTACATAATTCCACATAAATCTTCTTATTTCGTCCCAATTTTGCGAAATAATAACCGCTTCTGTAGAGGGTACAGCATGACCTGGTTCCCATTGCTTAAATTCTTTAATTTTTAAATCAGAAGATAATGATGCTAAAGTTTCGGCACACTCATGAGCGCAAACTACTCCTTCAAGTAGTGAATTACTTGCCAAACGATTCGCACCGTGAAGACCCGTACAAGCAGATTCGCCTATAACATATAGATTCTTTACTTCTGTAGCCCCATTAATCTCTGTCATCACGCCTCCGCAACAGTAGTGAGCTGCAGGAACGACTGGTATAGGATCCTTGGTTATGTCAATATTAAATTTTAGACAAGTCTCGTACACTCCAGGAAAATGGCTTTTGATAAAGCTTGGTGATTTATACGAAGCAATATCTAAAATAACATGATCATCTCCAGTTTTTTTGAGTTCAACATCAATAGCTCTTGAAACAATGTCTCTTGGGGCTAATTCTTTGGAAGGGTGGTAGTTTTGCATGAACTCTTTACCTCGAACATCTTTCAAAATCGCTCCTTCTCCTCGCATCGCCTCTGTAATCAAAAAAGATTTGGCATAGGGATGATAAAGGCAAGTAGGATGGAATTGATAAAATTCCATGTTCGATATAGTCGCTCCAGCACGATATGCCATTGCTATTCCATCTCCTGAAGCTATATCTGGGTTAGTAGTATAAAGATAAATCTTACCCGCACCGCCCGTTGCTAATATAGTTGCTTTGGCAGCGATGTTATGGATAATATCATTCTCCTGATCTAATACATAAGCCCCGTAACATTTGTAATTATTAGCAAATAGATTAATCGCACACCAGTGTTCTTTAATTTCTATATTCTTTATTTTTTTTACTAGATCAATAAGATGATTTTCTATATTTTCTCCTGTTTGGTCATTTACGTGAAGAATTCTTCTTTCCGAGTGTCCACCTTCTTTACCAAGGTCGTAATTTCCAGCATCATTTCTCGTGAATTGAACTCCTATTTCAATTAATTCTTTTATTCTTTCTGGCGCTTGAATTAAAATCTTTCTTACAACTTTCTCATTACAAAGTCCATCTCCAGCATTTATCGTGTCCTGAATGTGTTTTTCGAAACTATCGCTATGGTTCCAAACGCACGCTATACCTCCTTGAGCATAAAACGAACTTCCCTCTTCTAAGTTTTCTTTAGTAATTAGTAAGATTTTATCATCTGGGGAAAGATTTGCTAATTTTTTTGCCAATGATAATCCAGAGATACCACCACCAATAATAAGAAAATCTGTTTTAGTATTCAAAAGACTTATCTGCTTAATTCAATTATTTAAGTATTTATTATAAGATCATAATTAAATAAATATTATAGAAAATTTGTTATTGTTTTTGAATTTACTACTTATTAGGGAGAATGTTTCGAGAAAAATTATGCCAATATACGATCCTATTTACTCCTATTTGTAACTACTTAATCGAAATTTTTTTTTAAGATTTTACATTTCCATACCTAATTTGCCATCAATTTAAAATCGTTTAAAATTTAGACGGTTATTTACAATTTTGTTTAGCAATTCTTTGATAAATGACAAAAATTAAAAATATACTATATATTTGTAGCGGCAATACATGCAGAAGTCCATTTGCTGAAGCCTTTTCAAAATGGCTTCAAAAGACTAAATATACTAATGAGATAAAGGAGCTCAATTTTGATTCTGCCGGAATTTACCACTATTATGAGCAACCTCAAGAAGGAACATTAAAATATCTTAAAGCTAAAGGGATTCAAATGGATACTTTCCAAGCTAAAGATGCTGACGAAGAATTATTAAATAAACAAGACCTTATTTTAGCCTTCGAGGAGAAATATCATATCCGTAAATTAAAAAGAAAGTTTAGAAATGTTAAGGATTTAGAAGGTAAGCTGTTTTTATTATTGAAATTTGCTGGGGAAACTGAAAATTTAGAAATAGAAGATCCTTTTTATTTAGAGGAAAATGAGTACAATAAAATCCTAAAAAGAATTGAAGATGGGATAATTAAGTCCTTAGATAAAATTATCGAAATAAACACATCTGAAGATTAATAATTAAATGTAGTGTTTTCTCAATTGGAAAATGTATATCTAAAAATTGAGTCACTCGGCATACTCAACGTATTTTTGGTTAAAGTATTTGACCACAAGAAATTTGGTAGGATCAAAAGGTGAAACATTTCCTTGAAAATGTTTTAGCTCTTTATTAAATTTATTTTCAAATTCTCGTGAAAACTCATCAAGTTTTTTAAATAGAACGGGTAATTCCATAGACGTTATTAATGCAACAATATGATACTTTCCATAAGTAAATAATAGATTAACTTCTTCTTTTTGAATTTGTCTAAGTTCTTTCTTACTATGGGTTATTTCAGAAATTATCATGATAATCCCGGATAGCACACCGGATATTAAATCCTCATCAAAGTCAGCTTTAGCTTCTCCTTCTTTAAATAATTCTTTATGTTCAAAAGATTGGTTATAGAGACAGACTCCATGCTTATTGAAAACGAAAATATTTTTTAATGTAGTAGCCCATTCTTTTTCTTTAGATACTAAGAATTCTTTCATTGCCATCATCCAAACCAAAAGGATCACTAAAAGAAATGCATTCAATAGGTCTGGAAAGTTCGGTACAAAATTATTGAGTACTGGAAATATATTATACATATAATTTATCCACCGACTAAATGTAAATCCGATAATTACTCCAAAGAGTAAGAGTGACATATTAAATCCATTAATTCGACCTCTAAATTTCAAGTTTCCTCTCTCTGTTGAAAAATCTCCCGAGATTGTAAAGATTGCGAGTAAGAGGGGTAATATAGAAAGCCCATAATGAATAGAGAGGAATACTTTTCTAGGGAGCCCAAAAATGTATGATGCTTCAATAAATGCCCCGTTAGATATAAGAAAAAATGATAGAACAAAAATTCCTAGTACTATAGATATTTTACGACCAAAATTATCCAAAGCGCACCCAGCAAAAAGAAGATATATAAAAGACGCTATTCCATAGATAATAAAATCTACTTCAAAACTATATCTGGCCAATAAATCTCCCAAAATAAAACTAAGTATAAAAAAACTTGAAGCATATCGAAAAAAATGCTTTTCGAAAATAATATTTAGATATTTCTTTTCTGATTTCAAACGTTCTTTTGTCTCCACATATTTATACTTTCTAGAACACCAGATTATAACCATAAAGATTCCAAGCTCTAAAACACTGAAATATATATATAAATATTCAAAAATTATGAATATTAAAGAAATAAACGCAATTGAAAAACCAGAAATCAAAAAATAGGCTGCTAATCTTCCCCGGTTTAATATATTAGTTTCATGAACGAATATTGTAAACCAAGTTATAATCAACTGAGGAATTGTTATTAGAACAACAAATAAACCAAAATAATAAAGAATTAATCCAGGTAACGCACTTATGAAAAGTCCAATAATACAAATGAGCAGTGTTAAATTAAAATATCTAGTTTTATTTTTAAAAATATCAACCAATATTCCGGATACGAGAAAGCTTGAAGCAAGAACAATTAAAAAAATATATACATCTACCCCAACAATTAAAACACCACTCGTTAACATGGCGTATTTAAACAAAAACGCCACAGCTATGAGTGTAATAGATAAAAAGGAGAAAAATAAATAAATTGATGTGTTCTTTGGCAAATTGATATCACGAATAAATACCCTAATGAACCAGTTCTTAACAGTTTCTTTTTTCATAAGAGCTAATTAACAATGATTTTCAGTATTATTTGTTAGGAGAACTTTATATTTAACATTTATGTAAAGCTTTTCTCATAAATTTTATTTGGACACCAATTCCTTTTATAAATGATGCAATGTGGGTAAGATTAAAAGAATTCTCTTACAATGTTTAGGAAATACCGCTAGATCCCCCGTAGCTGAATATTTAGCACGATATTATGCTAATAAAAAAGGTGCTAATTTAACTTTTGAGAGTGCTGGTTTCATAAATGCTTTTTCATATATGCAACCCGAATCTCAAGAATATTTGAATGCTAAAGGTATAAACCATTCTGATTTTCACCCTCAAATTATCAATCGTAAATTGCTTGAAAAACAGGATTTAATTATAACAATGGAAGTATCGCATGCTCAAAAAATAAGAGATAATTACTCCGGGATTGTTGATATCGATAAAAAGACATTTACTCTAAGAGAGTTTAACGGAGAAACAGATGAATTAAATATTATCGATCCATATTACGCTAACACTACTACTTACAAGAAAGTTCTTAGAATCATTGACGAAAATATCGAAAAAATGATAAATAAAATAATACAGATTAATCAATTAAAATCTTAATGATCTAGTAAGAGCATCCTATATATGATAAGAAGAATTCTATTTATATGTTATGCAAACACGTGCCGAACTCCAGCGGCTGAAAAACTAGCCGATTATTACGCTAAAAAATACGAGCTAAAAGGAGTTTCATTCGATTCTGCAGGTTGGCACATCGCTTTCGATCATGCTCAATTAGAAACTATCGATTACATTACATCTAAAGGAATTGAAATGGAAGATTTTAGCCCGAAAGTTATTACTCGATCGTTGATAGAGAAACAAGATCTTATTATTGGCATGGAAAGATACCAATTAACAAAGATCCGAAATAGTTTTAAGAATATGAAAAATCATTTGAAGGGTAAGTTATATACTTTAAAGGAATTCAATGGTGCAGGAAAAAAAGACCTCAATATTCCAGATCCTTACAAAACTGGCAGAAAGCGATACTTCGAAATTCTCGAAATAGTAGAAAAAAATGTCGAACAGCTCATTCTGAAAGTTAAAAAGATTAATCAGATAGACTAAATATGAAAATAGTATTCTAGGTAGAATTTAGGGATTTTTTACACTTCTGTAAAATGTCTTATTTAATAGGTCGTAATATTTAAAATTTCTAACACTATTTGAAAAATTATATAAAAATTCTTAGAATTCTATTTATGAACCAAAAAACGATTAATAACGCAGTTATTGAGATATTCATTGGCGATCTAATCAATGCGCAATACGACGCAATTGTAATTCCTACAAACAGTCGACTTTTACCAAGCGGTACTTTGCGATGCAAGGTATTAAAAGAAGCAGGGCATACGATACAAGTAGAATGTAATCAAATTATACGAAAAATATCTAATGTTCCAATTGGAAGAGTAGTAATCACATCTGGCGGTAATTTGAATGCTAATTTTATACTTCATGTAAGAGCAGGCCACGATCAAAAAAAATTGATGTTAGCAACTTGGAATTCATTAGTTCTTGCTGATAAAGAAGGATTATCTTCAATTGCATTCCCTCCTATATCAATAGATATTTTGGGGTTTAACGCTAAGATATGCGCTGGTATAATGATTCCAACGATTCAGAAATACATCTTAGAGAAGAATGGAAACTTAAAAAATGTTTCAGTCTGTCTTGAAACCTTACCTGAGTATAAAGAATTTGAAAGCGTTCTTAACAATTTAACTGCTCCTACTCTTTCTTAAACTTCATGATTTTTTATTATTCTTATTTGTACTTTTAATTTAATAATCATTCAAAAAATGTAACTTTTTAAAACAATAATCTATGTTATATGTAAGATTTTTACTTCTAGTTAAATCAAATGTGAATTTGATTAAAATATCAAACTGAAGTTAACCATTCAAAAACATTAATTAGGATAAGGGGATTCCTTTTTGGAAACAAATAGTATAAATGAGAATTTTTTAAATGATTTAAATAGCAATATTCAAAATGATATATCAAATATTAATTCACTAAAGGGATTTGAAATAATTTCTGAATCTATAGTATACAAAATTCTTGATATATTCGGAAGAAACAGTTTGCTTTCAATGTTGTATCAAACAGGGTCAGGACCAGGAGAAGCAATCGCTAGAAAAATAAAACGGAAATACAAGAAGAATGACTTTGAGATTTTTGAGGCTCTTAAACTCTTAATGGTTGAGTTAAGAGCTTATTACTCAATGCAAATTAGAGAAGTTCAAGAATATCCAGATCATTTCAAAATAATTATAGAAAATTTTTGCTTTTTACGAAATCCTATAAAACATCGAGAAAGGCTTCAACCAGGCAAAGCATTTTGTCGGATTAATAAAGGTTATTTTGAAACTGCCTTTAGAAAATTGTTAGGAGATAAAATAAAAAAGATTGAAATTAATTTTCTCTATGATGATATCGAAAGAAATGTATGTGTGGAAGAATTAGTATTTTATCCAAACCATCTCTAAGAAATTAAGAAAAAACTTAGTTCTTTTTATATTTTTTACCAATATTATAAGCTTGAGCAAAATTATTTCCGACAGACCAATAGTGATTATCAGAATGAAATGAAAACGGTAAAACCTTCTTAATATCTGGTATTCTATTGGTTAGAATTTCATCGTTTACGAATGTCTCAAGAATTTCTCCTATAAAGAGATAGTGGGTGTCTCCAAAATCTAATGTTTTAACTAATCTGCAAGCGTGAGTAATCGGTGCCTCCGTAATCATCGGAGCGCTGTTTAATTCCTTTCCATAAAAAACTTCAAATACCGTGGATTTATCTTCATTATAGCCTGATTTCATCCCACAATAATCAACAGCCGCAACCATATTCTCAGAAGGTATATTCACGCTAAACGCTTTATTTTCAATAATACCTTTATTAGTGTAATGGGGTTTACCACTGCTCACAACAAACCGTGGGATTTTATATCCTGTAGTTGATATATCGGCAATTGTTAAAAAATTAGGTTTTCCGTCAACTAAGGCTCCAACTATTGCTACTGGCTTAGGTAATAAATATGGGGATCGTCTTATTTTTACTAACATTATTATCATCTCCAAAGTTTATGAATAAAATTTTTTATATCAATAGTATGTGTCAAGAAGAATTATATTATGTCTTTAGCGTCTATATCCAATAATTGAGCTAAATTTTGTTTTTTACTATCCATTAACGGGCCAGCAGCAGCTGTAGCGGGTCCAATTGATCCCATTCCTAATCTTTCATGGATTTGCCAGTAGGCTTCTTCATATATTTCCATTTTTTTATTATGATCCTTTCTAAAATCTTGGAATGCCTTGTCAATTATCATATCTGCGGCTTTTTCTAGTTCTTTTAATCTTTGATTAATGTATTCTCCCGTTATATCTTTACCTGTATCAAGATCAATCACCCGCTGCACCATGTGTTCATCTGTAATTTCTTCTTTCCTATCTTTCATGCAATGTATGACACTACTCAAACTGAAAATTTTTAATCAGTTATAGATCTTATACATATTCGATTAAAAAAGTCTTTTCAATTTGTTCTAGGAAAAAAAAGGTAATAATTTAACTTTATCACTTTTCTGGATTTAATTGGCAAAATTTATTTGTTGAGACCAAATCATCCTTGCCAATAAAACCAAGTTAGGAAACGAGGTATAAAATTCTTCTGATTATGGAAGTAAACTAAATTCAATCTCCACATTATATTCAAAAGTTAATATCCGTTTTTTCATTATATTCAAATGGATCATACATTTGTACTTTTTAAGATACGAAATGTCAAAGATTAAAAAAAATTTTTAATTAGTTTACATACTGCAATTTGATTTTAATAAACAATAAAATAAAATTTTAAAGAGGATATATAAAAATGGTTGAAATTAAAAACATTGTTTTGATTGGTGCTGGTTTAATGGGTCATAACGCCGCTCAAATCTGTCTAATGGCGGGTTATAATGTTACTTTAGTTGACATCAAGGACGAATTTGTTGATGCGGGTGTTACTAAAATTGATGAAGGTTTAAAAAAACTTGAAGCGAAAGGAAAATTAGGTGAAGGCGTTTCTTCTGCCAATCTGATGGGAAATTTGAAAAAATCAATAGATATTGCTAGTGCGGTAAAAGACGCGGATTTTGTTATTGAAGCTGTTGTCGAAAATATGGGTGTTAAAAAGCAAGTGTTCAAAACTTGCGATGAAAATGCACCACCACATTGCATACTAGCAACGAATACTTCAACAATGAGTATTACAGAAATCGCTAGCGCAACAAATAGAGAGGACAAAGTAATTGGAGTCCACTTCTTTAATCCCCCCATCCTCATGCGATTAATAGAAGTAATAGCAGGTAAAAAGAGCTCTGATGAATCAATGGATATTGGTGTTAAAGTGGCCAATTCATTACCTTGTTTAAAAGGAAAAAGATTTGTTCCAAAAGTCTTGAAGGATCGCCCAGGTTTTATAGTGAACAGGATGAATGCGCCAGTTCAGATTTATATTAATTGGGTGTTTGATCAAGCAGCTGAAAAGGGAATACCATGGAATCAAATCGATGCTGATGCTGCTGGCTTAATGCCTATGGGACCTTGTGAACTAGCGGATTATGTCGGAATTGATACTATGTTTCATGTAGGTAATTACTATACCGAAACATTATCCCCTGATTTTAAACCAGGAAAGGTTATTACAAAGATGGTCGAAGAAAATAAACTAGGTCGAAAATCGCCTCAAGGATTTTTCGATTGGTCAGCAGGTAGACCTAAAATAGATAAGTCTCAAAAAGCAGGATTGTTTTCTGTTGAAAATTCCATGGCAATTATGCTAAATGAAGGTTGCCGTCTATTAGACGAGAAAGTCGTTACGGGATTCAAGGTAATTGACGATGCGAACATGGCGGGAATGAATACTCCTGGACCTTTTGGTGGTGGTAAAAATCAATTTGAAAAGTGGGCAAACCTTCTAGAAGAATTAGCAGACAAGACTGGCAAAGACTACCTGAGACCTTGTGAACTAATGAAGTCTGGTGGCTTTGTTAAAATGCGAAAGTAAGTGAAAATTCTAAACCTAAGTCAGGTTTTATTTCTTTTTTTTTTTAATCTAATATTTGGTTATTTAATTTTGTTGCTTTCAAAGATCTAGCAAATTAATAAAAATGAAAAATTTGAAAGTTTTTAATTATTAAAGAATTACTACTAAATATTCACAATTCAAATTTTTAAAGAATTAAAATTAATAATAAGAATCTTAAAAGAGGTTAGTAAAAATGTCAGAAAAAGAATTTGAACATCTAAAAATCGATTGGCCAACAAAGTTAGACGACCAAGGTGTGGTTATTCGAGAAGGAACTGTAGATGGAAATTATGCAGTAATTTCTATGAATAGACCCGATAGATTAAATGCTTTAACGGAACAAACAGTATCTGAAATCTCTAGAGCATTGCGAATCATGGAAACTGATGCAAGCGTCCGGGCTGTCGTATTAAGAGGCACTAAAGAATTCACTAAGAAACCTGCGTTTTCTGCAGGGGCCGATTTAGCGGGTGCTTTTAGTCCTGGGCTTAAACCTAATGTAACCTGGCACATGGCGTTGGCAATGAGAATTAGACATCGAGATTACGATGAAATTGAACAATTCTCAAAACCTTTAATCGCTGCAGTTGATGGTTTTGCCTTAGGTGGGGGTTGCGAATTAGTACTTTGCTGTGATATTGTGATTGTCTCTGATAGGACTAAAATTGGATTGCCAGAAATTAATCGAGGTATTTTTCCTGCGAATGGAGGAGTTACTCGTATGGCAGAAAGAATTGGAACTAATAGAGCATTAAGAATGGCGATGTTTGGGGAACCTATTGATGGCCAAACCGCAGTTGATTGGGGATTAGCTTCCTGGATTGCAACTGCGGGAGAAGAGTTTGAAAAGCTCGTTCATGAGAAAGCTAAGTGGTTTGGAGAAGCTCCTACTACAGCATTGTTTGTAATTAAGAAATGTGTGAAATTTGGGACGAGAAATGAGCAATTAGGTCTAATTATGGAGCAAATGGGTTTTGGAATCAATCAAGTATCCTCTGATGCTAAGGAAGGAATAATGGCTTTTAACAGAAAGGTTAAATGTCCAAAATGCGGTGGAAAAGGTAAATTTGAGGACGGAACAACATGTAATATCTGTCAAGGCAGAAGAAAGATAAAGGATTCCCCCCATTTCATCGGGATGTAATCTATTTTTTTTTTCCCTTTTATTCTTATTTAAAATTAATTTCTAAATACTTCCTATAATTTTATAAGCTATTCTAATTATAAAAATAGTAATGGGAGGTTTCGAAGTCATTGAAGAAATAAACGATGGAAATCTCTATCTTCGTAAATTATCTAAAGAAGATGTTACATTTTTCTATCAGAGTTTGAAAAATAAAGATATAACTAATTATCTATCGCTTGGACCTTTAATATCACACGAACATTCAAGAAGATTAATAAAAAACTATTTAAAATCTTGGGATAAATACCTGCAGTTTAATTACGTAATAGAATTAAGGGACAATAAGAAGACAAGTAGAATAGGTTCTGCTAGTCTATGGAATATCAATTGGTTTCATCAACGTTCTGGAATAGGTATATGGATTCTCCCAATGTTTTGGGAACGTGGAATTGGTACGAAAACTATTACATTGATAAAGATAATTGGATTCAACCATTTGAAACTAAACAGAATTGAGGCCCATATAGCTGTGAAAAATGATAGATCGATTAAAATGTTTAAAAAATGTGGTTTCATTGAAGAAGGCACCTTGAAAGGATACCTTAATATTAACGGGGGATTTCAAGATGCTCTCTTGGTAGCTTGTCTTAAAAATTAGAATATCCTTGGATTTAGGTCGAAACCTCGTAAAAATCCTTTCGATTTTACTATCTCGTCTATATCTGAAGAAAACGATTTAAACTGAGAATAATTTCCATTAAAATTGATCAGTTCTTTGTTGAATTTAGCTAAAAACCTATCAAGGACTTTTATAGCAACGCTATCAAGATTTTTTTTTTTCAGTTTTTTCTTATCTATGCTACTATGGCATTTAAAAATTAGATGATAATTAGATGTAGGATGAGTATAAAAGTAGAATACACTTTCATTCATCTTTAATGTATTCAAGCTCTCTTTAAATCCGTATTTTGTAAATCTGCATATCTGATCGAAATAACTCGCAATTACATGATAATTTTCATCATCATTTGAACTACCATTAAAATTATGGAAAAATATGGGTATTCCCTCATCATTCAATATAATGATCTTCTGGATCAATTTTTTTCCCAAAAATAAATTCTTATTATACTATTTATATATGACTGTTAAAAAATTAAGGATGAGTCTATATTAATTAAAATGGTTATTAATACGAAAATAATAGCCGATTGTTTCAATAAGTTAGGGGCGGTTTTATTTTTATAAGTTTTTTATTATGGTTTTTTATTTTTGATTAATTCTATAATCTCTTTAAAAATTGATAAAGGTTCATCAAATTCTTCCTTCTTTAAAGCCTCTATTGCGTATGAATTGAGTTCTTTAACCTTATTAGCAATCTTTTCGGTTTCTGCAGCCAAATGTATTTTTTTTTCAATAGAGTATATATACTCATTAAATCTCTCAATGTTTTTAGTTTTACCTATAAACCGGGATATTTGGATTATTTGGTTGATATTGCTTATAGCTTGCTTGAAATGGTTATTTGAAATGTTATCCTTAATGAGAACTTCTAAACCTTTTAAATCTTCCTCTAATTTGAGGTATTTACTTTCAGCATCAAGAACGTATTTCTTTTTTACAATTAATTTTTGTTTATATTCTGTGAGCCTCTCCTTTTCTAAGTATTCAATTTTTGAGTTTAAAATTTTTATAGCTTTATCAAATTCATAATTTTCTGTTAATCTTGATACTTCATTTAAATCTTTCTCAATACCTTCATTAAGAACATATTTTTTTCTTAGTTCTAGATACCTTATTTCGGAAATTTCCCACATTTTGAGAATTTCAATATTAGTGAGCTTTTTTAAAAGCACTTTCGCTTTTTCTAATGTTTCTCCTGCTAAAGAAAGATTGTTGGTATTGATATAACTATTAAATTGTATTTCTAACGGTTCCAACAGCCTAATTATATTTTGTTCTCTTGTAATGAATTCATTCCATATTTTTGAATCTCTTGATAAAAACTCGTTTACATTATTAAAAGAATTCAGATCAATATTTTTTTCATACTGTTGCTTAAAAGTCTGGACCAACTCATGAGCCTCTTCGATATTTACTTTTTCTACAAGTTTATCAAATTCTTCTTCTAATCCTTCGAAATCTTCTCTGATAACGCTAAATTTATATTCAACTTTAGCTTGTTTATAAAGATTAGCTATGTATTCACCTTCTTCTCTAACAACATAATATAATTTGGCTCGCTCTGCAATATCCATAATTTCTTCAGCAACTTTTATAGCCTCGTCGAATTTTCCCATTAGATAGTGATTATTTGCAATCACTTTTAACTCGTCAATTTCAGATAAAATCTCTAGTTTTTTTTTATTATCCGCTCCTTCATCAGGATTAATATTAATGATTATTCACCTGCTTCTTACGAGTTATTCAGTTCTAAATTTTGTACAATTTCTTCATAGATTCTTAGAGCTTTAGGAAATTCTCCTTTTTCTATGCATTCCAGGGCAGAATCACTTAGGTTACTTAAATCGTTGCACAAATCATTTATAACACTAAGATATTTACTTTTCAATAGATTCATTTTGTCTTTGATTTTATTATCAAGATATTTTAGACTTGACTTATGGATTGTAGCAAGAAATTTTTTAGTTCCTTTCAAAACTATTAAATTCGTACTTTCTCCAAATTTTTCAAAAAAATTATCAATATCCTTTAAAAATCTATCTTGCTCGATTTTTAATCTATAAACCATATTTTCTTCTTTCAATAATAACTGTTGAGCTAACGGTATGGAAGAAAGGTTATATTTGTCTGCGTATTTTTGTTTGAATTCTTTAACTATAATACGAGCTTCTTCATATTTCTCTGCTTCTACTAATTGGTTAAATTTTTTAGTTTTTTCCCTACAAACCATCTCAATTTCATTAAGCATTTCACTTGCGCGGGCTCTTATGTGGGCTTCATTGATAAAATTGATTTGATCTTGTTCGAGCGAATCATCCTTAATATCCCTAGCTAAATTAACAATTTTTTGAGCAAGCTCAATAGCTTCTCCATAGTTATTTGCAATGAAAAATTTGTCAGATTTCTCTTTCAATCTGCTTATTTCAGAAAGCACAGGTAATAGTCTAACTTCTAACTTTTTAATATTAGATTTAAGAATTTCTTCTTCAAATCCGATAATATTTAAGAATTCTGGAGGTTCTAATCCTGACTCTATAGTAATATTTCTTAAAATTTTTAATTCTGGATATGTTCTTGAAATCGAACCCCGAATTTGAGGAATATGTCTTTTTAAGCTTTGAACTGCTTTTTTTCCCATCCATACATACATCCGCTTTAGGTCTGGAATATAAAAGATCAAAACATTGAAGAGAGTTAAGTTATTCAATAAGTTCTCTGGGGCTATTTCCTCAAAGCTACCGGAGTAATCTAACCTAAAAATTTTAATATTCGAACTCATCTCTACAATCATCTAAGATTCAATACTATTTCAATTTATTTTAAGAAAAAGAGAAAATAAAATATTTAAAAAAATTAATTTTGAGTAACTAGAAACCTACTGATCAGAACCTTCAATAAGCTCCTTCAACATTTTATCTGGTTTAGGAGTTACTTCTGCTGGTTTTCCTTTTAAGAATTTTGAACTTTTAGCTAGTTGATTCTGATATTCTCCTTTAAATGCTTTTTCTCTAGCAGTTATATCAACTCCTGGTTTTTTTGTTTTTCTCAGCGTTTTACGATATTTTCTTACTTTTCTGACAGGTTTAGGATATTTAAATATTTTTTGATATAAAATAAGGTAAGTTAAAGCACTGAC